>NZ_JADYVV010000047.1:0-71463 GCF_020194035.1 Bradyrhizobium sp. BRP56 | reverse complement strand
GTGGGTGGGCGCCGGGACGGCTGCGTCGGACATCAAAAAGCTCGGATATTGGGACGAATTGTTCAGAATTCGAGCCACCTATACTACCCCCGGCGACACCCTTACCAGCGACTCTTGCAACCGCGCGGGGAACATGTTGGATGATTTCATTGGTTAATTCGCCGCCCGAGTCGCTTCCATGCCCAGCCTGTTCCGCTTCCTGACGGTCGTCGCCGTGATTTTCGGGATCGGCTACGGCATCGTCTTCGCGCTGGCCAATTTCGTGCACCCGAAACCGCGGGAAATGACGGTTACCATCCCACCGGATAAGTTCCTCAAGAAATAGACGCTATGATTCCGGCATGCCCGCTGCTGCCAAAAATCCCGCCAAGACCCTCGCCAAGTCCTCCGACGCCAGACTGACCGCGTTGTTCCTCGACATGCTCGCCGCGGAACAGGGCGCCGGCGCCAACACGCTCGACGCCTACCGGCGCGACCTCACCGATTTCTCCGACTACCTCGGCCATGCCGGCGCCGATTTCACCAGCGCCGACACCGAGACGCTGCGTGGCTACCTCGCCGACCTTGATGTCAGAGGCTTCAAGTCGACCAGCGTGGCGCGGCGGCTGTCGGCGATGCGACATCTCTACCGTTTCCTGCTCAATGAGCGGGTCCGCAGCGACGATCCGGCCGCGATCCTGTCCGGCCCGAAGCGCGGCCGCGGCCTGCCCAAGGTGCTGTCGATTGCCGACGTCGACCGCATGCTGACCCGCGCCAAGGAGCTGACCCAGACCGACGTCTCGCCGGCGCAGCGGCTGCGCGCGCTGCGGCTCTACTGCCTGCTCGAGGTGCTGTACGCCACCGGCCTCCGCGTCTCTGAGCTGGTGTCGCTGCCGGTCTCGGCGGCGCGGCGCGATGCGCGGATGATCGTAGTGCGCGGCAAGGGCAACAGGGAACGGCTGGTGCCGCTGAACGACGCCTCGCGCCAGGCGATGGCGGACTACCTCGCCGCGCTGGAGGTGATGCAGCCGAAGGCGAAGAAAGCCGCGCCGGCGAAATGGCTGTTTCCGTCCTCCGGCGAGAGCGGCCATCTGACCCGGCAGCATTTCGCCCGCGATCTGAAGGAGCTTGCGAGCGCCTCCGGCCTTGCGCCGCGGCTGGTCTCCCCGCACGTGCTGCGTCATGCGTTTGCCAGCCATCTGCTGCACAATGGCGCGGACCTGCGCATCGTGCAGACCCTGCTCGGCCACACCGACATCTCGACCACCCAGATCTACACCCATGTGGTCGAGGAGCGGCTGAAGAGCCTGGTCCGCGACCTGCACCCGTTGGCGGAGAAGTCCTAGGGATCCGTAGCCCGGATGAAGCGCAGCGAAATCCGGGATCGGTCTCACCGCGGACGCAGTCTCCCCAGATTACGCTTCGCTTCATCCGGGCTACGCGCGTGGAGACCTTGATACCTTCATCTGATCCGCCTTGACTTCCGCTTCGTCTCCGCAGAAAGAGCGTCACCTGCTTGCGATCCCGAAGCGTGCATTCCACCCGGATGCGCGTTAACCGTTTGAAGTTACAAAGCTTCTCTTTCCGACGCCGAAACCGCTTCGCCCCTCGCACCGATCTTCCCTATATTGAGTTGATGCCCGACCCGATGCGCAGCTATCTCGACTTCGAAAAACCTGTCGCCGAGCTTGAATCCAAGATCGACGAGTTGCGCACGCTTGCCGCGAGCGGCAGCGACATCGGCGACGAGGTCGCGCGGATCGAGGACAAGGCGGCGCAGGCGCTCACCGAGCTCTATTCCAATCTGACGCCGTGGCAGAAGACGCTGGTGGCGCGGCATCCGCAGCGACCGCACTTCACCGATTTCATCGGCGGCCTGATCACCGAATTCACGCCGATGGCCGGCGACCGCAAATTCGCCGACGACGAGGCCCTGGTCGGCGGCTTCGGCCGCTTCCGCGGCGAGAGCATCTGCGTGGTGGGGCAGGAGAAGGGCGCCACCACCGAGAGCCGCATCAAGCACAATTTCGGCATGGCGCGCCCCGAAGGCTACCGCAAGGCGGTGCGCCTGATGGAAATGGCCGACCGGTTCGGCATCCCGGTGCTGTCGATCGTCGATTCCGCCGGCGCCTATCCCGGCATCGGCGCCGAGGAACGCGGCCAGGCCGAGGCGATCGCGCGCTCGACCGACGCCTGCCTGTCGCTCGGTGTGCCCAATGTCGCGATCGTCACCGGCGAAGGCATGTCGGGCGGCGCCATCGCCATCACCACGGCGAACCGCGTCCTGATGATGGAGCACGCGATCTACAGCGTGATCTCGCCGGAGGCGGCATCCTCGATCCTGTGGCGCGACGGCACCAAGGCGCAGGAAGCCGCCAACAGCATGAAGATCACCGCCCAGGACATGCTGCGCTTCGGCGTGATCGACCAGATCCTGAAGGAGCCCTCCGGCGGCGCTCATCGCGACCCGGGCGCGATGATCGCGACCACGGGCGATGCCATCGCCCAGGCGCTCAACGACCTACGAAATCTTGATCCGGACGCGATTCGCAAACAGCGGCGCCAGAAGTTTCTCGATATCGGCCGCAAGCTCGGCTGAGGCGCCCAAACGGCCCGATTTTTCGTCCAAATCGACCAATTTTGCCGTAATTGGGCCCCGAGCCGGGTCTTTAACATTCCTTGAACCATGCCTGCTACCGTGAGGGCTGTCTGCCCCGGTTCAGGTTGCGAGCAGGGGTCGTCGAAGGCTAATATTTTACACAATGGCTTCAGGGCATATTCGCCGTGTTGGGGTCGCGAAAATCGCCCGGTGGGTGTGGAGCTCGGACTTGACTCATCGCACGCTCGTACGCGCGCTTCTGACCTCGGCGGTCCTCGCCGCAGGTGTGATGCTCGCCGGTTGTGACAGCGACCAGATCTCGCTCGCGCAGAACGCCAAGGCCAATCAGCCGGTCCCGCCAAAGCTCGTCGCTGCCATGACCGAAAAGGACATGGACATGCAGTCGCCGATCCTGGTGCGGCTGTTCAAGCAGGAGGCCGAGCTCGAGGTCTGGAAGCAAAACCGCTCCGGCCAGTTCGCGCTGCTCAAGACCTATCCGATCTGCCGCTGGTCGGGCGATCTCGGTCCGAAGGTCCGCGAAGGCGACCGCCAGGCGCCCGAAGGGTTCTATTCGATCAACCCGAGCCAGATGAACCCGCAATCGGCCTATTACCTGTCGTTCAACACCGGCTATCCCAACGCCTTCGACAAGGCGCTCGGCCGCACCGGCTCGCAGCTGATGGTGCATGGAGATTGCTCCTCGCGCGGCTGCTACGCGATGACCGACGAGCAGATCGCCGAGATCTACTCGCTCGGCCGCGAGTCCTTCTTCGGCGGCCAGAAGGCGTTCCAGCTGCAGGCCTATCCGTTCCGGATGACGCCGGTGAACATGGCCAAGCACCGCAACAATCCGAACATGCCGTTCTGGAAGATGATCAAGGAAGGCTATGATCATTTCGAGGTGACGAAGCAGGAGCCGAGGGTCGACTTCTGCGAAAAGAAGTATGTGTTCGACGCGGTGAAGGCGCCGGGCGCGACACGCGATCCGGTGTTCGACGCCTCCGCGAAGTGCCCGGCCTACGTGATCCCCGAGGAGATCGCGAGCGCCGTGCACGAGAAGGAGCAGAAGGACGCCGCCGAAACCGCCAAGCTGGTGTCCAAGGGCACGCCCGTTGCGCGCCTCAACACCGGCATCGACGGCGGCATGAACGCGATCTTCGCCTCGAAGATTCCGGAAGGAAACACCGGCCTCTCCGAAGGCGGCGACAGCCAGGCGCTGGCATCGATGTCGCTGGCACGCGCGCCGGGCACGATCCCCGGCACGGTCAATCCGCCGAAGCCCAATCTCGCGGTCCAGCAGGAAGAGCCGGTCGTGGCGACAACGTCGTCCACCACGTCGTCGGCCGGCACCCGCGTTGCCTCGGCGAACGCGTCCGACAAATCCGCCTCTGACAAATCCACCTCTGACAAATCGACCTCTGACAAATCAGAAGGCTTCTTCTCCAGCTTCGCCCGCAAGGTCGGCATCGGCGGCACCGCCGACGCCAGCAAGACGACCGCGCCGCCGGCTCCGGCCTCTGCCGCCCCGGCCAAGCCGAAGGTCGCCGAGGCCAAGCCGCAATCGGTGGTTCGCGTCGCCCCCAAGGCTGAGCCGAAGCAAGCCGCCAAGCCCGCACCGAAGCCCGCAGTGACCACGGCCGCAGCCGCCGCACCGGCCCCGTCGTCGTCGACCCAACTCGCCGGCTCCGCGCCTGTCGTGCAGACCAACTCGTTCGACACCCGCTTCTCGGCGGTGAAGTAGGCGCAGCGCGTCTGCGCGAAGACAGCTCGCTGCCGCTTGTCGCAATGCTGCTGTAGCGCAAACTATTTCCAGCCGTCGTCCCTGCGAAAGCACTAGGGCATTTACACATCTCTTCGAGGCTAGAAAACCGACTCATCATCAAGGGGTTAGCTACTAGGCGAGAGCCGAAATCGGCGGGCGCAACCCTAGTGCAGATGAGTAAGTTCTCTGCGGTTTTCGGCCAACTCTTTGAGAAGACTCCGGAAAGACTGCGGAGGATATGTATATACGCTAGTGCGAAAGCAGGGACCCATAACCACAGGGGCGGGTTGTTGAAGTGCGCTGTGGCTCCGGTGTCGTGCAACGATGACCGTCGGTGGTTATGGGTCCCGGGTCGCGCTGCGCTTGTAAGTCCGCCCCATGGCAACACCTCCTCAAGGAAGTGTTGCACTTCGTTTGTGAACTCAGGGGACCCATAACCACCGAACTTGATCGTGAATGGGACGTGGCCCCAGCGTCGCGCAACAACTCTCATTTGGGGTAATGGGTCCTGGCTTTCGCCAGGACGACATTGAGTGTGTGGCGCGGTCTACGAGTCACACCACAACGTTCTCGCGACATGATTTGTCCGAGCGTTGCTCTTCGTTCCGCCCTCTCCGTTGGCGGAGCGCGCAGGGAAAGCCGGGCGCCGATCGCACTCAAGGCGCCGCACCGCCAGCTCGCGGGTTCAAACGCCACGCTCCGTTACGTCGCATGCGCGTTGGCAGGCGACCATTACATTCCGTGGCTTTCGAAAACCTTCTTGCAGCTTCGGCTCAGGCTGGCCCGCTTCATCTGGAGACAGTTCTGCACGGCCCCGTCATTGCCGAGGTCCTTCCGGCAGAAGCGCTGTGCATCGCGCGTGCACGCGCTCTGTTCCGATGGCGTACCGGAATGCTGCGCCAACGCGACACCGCTGCTCATCACGGCAGCAGCAACAAGAGCTGCAATCGAAATATAGCGCATTGTGACTTCCTCCCGCGGCCTAACGGGCAGCCGGGGACCTTCGTTCCTTTGGGAACCCGGATTCCACCCTACTTCGGCCGCGGGTCCTCAAGCCCCTTGCCGGGATCTTCCAGATGCCCGGTGCGCGCGAGGTCGACGGCGGCGCCGAGCGCCAGCGCGACATTGCGCACCTGTTCCTGAAAGGCCCTGTCTTCGTCGAGATCGCGATGCGACGTCGCGTAGGGCTTCATGTAGCCGACATAGCCATCGATCTCGGCCCTGCCGCCGGCCGAGATCAACTCCATGTCGGTGAGCCAGTCCGCAAGAAAGCGGCGGCATGTTTCCGCACCGACGCTGTCGCCGTGGACCACGATGCCGAAATGCCGGCCGCGCAAATGCTTGGGGTATGGCCAGCCCTTGAGTTCGAGCGCCTTGGCTTCGCTCGCGGTCTTGCCGTGGGTTGAGGTCGGATCGGGATTGCCGCCATCGGCGCAGACCAGGCGATCGATCATCGCCTTGAGTCCGGTCGGCGTCTGGTACCAGTTGACCGGCGAGATGATCATAATGCCGTGCGCGCGCACCCACAGCGGATAGATCTCGTTCATCCAGTCGTCGGTTTGCCCGAGCGAGTGGTTTGGATAGCAGCTGCACGGCCAGTGGCAGAGCGCCATCGAGGTGGAGACGCAGGACTTGCAGGGGTGAATCTCCCTGCCGAACTCGGACGTCAGCCGCGACAGATCGAGCACATCGACCGCGAGGCCCATCTCGCGGAAGGCGGCCTCGGCGATCTCGACCATGCGCCAGCTTTTGGACATCTCGCCGGGACACGTGTGCTCGCTGCGCGAGGAGCCGTTGATCAGCAGGATATGCGGCGCTTCGTTTGGATCGTCGTGCCTGCGTTGCGCTTCATCGATGGCATCGCGCGCGGACAGCCAATCGACCGCGAGATCATAGTCGGGATCGGCAAAACCGGGGCCGGCCTTGCGGGTAACCGGCGCCTTGCGCGAATGACGATAGGCGTCCCAGGCGCCGGCGATGATCGTCGCGAGCTCCGTCTGCATGGATTGAAAGACCGGATCGGCAAATCGCTTGCGGTAGCGCCGTTCGAATTCATCGCGCGAAAGTTTGACCGGCGGCATCCCCTTGCGAACGTCCGGCTCCGTCATCGGCACCTCTCCCTGACTACAATCCGTCGCCCGGCCTGCATCCCCATTGGCGCGCGAAGCCTCGGGATAAAGCCTCGGGATTGAGCCTTGGGATCGGGTCGAGACGGGCAAGAGTTCAAGAGCATCGATCTGCATTTGGTTCCTTGCACGCCGGTTAGGACCCATGCCGCGCCTGGTGCGTTGGATGGGAACCTGACCATGGATACGACAGCTAGAGTTCGAGCACGCCGCCAGCGAGGCGCCCCCTTCCCGATCACCATTCGCCCGACCGCGGCGGACGCCATGATCGCGCGTGCGATCGCCCGCAACACCGCACCTGCGCCGGAAGAGATCGCCCGCACACTGACCTGGGGCGCTGACGAAAAGGTCCTGCTTGCGCTCGCCGCCGCAGGCTGGCTCGCCTCACGTGGGCGCGGCGCCTCGCTCGAGCGCGCCGGCAATCACGCGCTGCTGGTGACGATCGCAGCATCGCTGCTGCCGCATGGCCTGAAATTGCTGTTCAATCAGACCCGCCCGGATCGCCTGACCGTGACCGGCCACGCCAATGGCATCCCGATCTCGGGCAAGCGCGACGACGCCTTTCCATCCGGTCACGCGCTGCATATGGGCGCGCTGGCGTCGGCGGCCGCGACATTGCCCGTCGGCGCGCGCCGCCCAATCCAGGCACTCGCGGTCGGCCTCTCGCTGACGCGCATTGTAGTGCTCGCACACTGGACGAGCGACGTGATCGCGGGATTTGGACTCGGAGCACTTCTCGAGCGGCTGCTGCGATTATGGACCGGCTATCCCGGTGACGATCCGCCGCGGAGCAAGGCGCGATGAGCGAATATGTCATCCGCTTTCTCGTGGGCGGGGCCGTGGTGTCGGCCTTCGCGATGCTGGGTGACGTGCTGCGTCCGAAGAGCTTCGCCGGGCTGTTCGGCGCGGCGCCGTCGGTTGCGCTCGCCACCCTCGGCATCGCCGTGTACCAGCACGGCACCGACTACGCCGGCCTGCAGAGCCGCGCGATGATGGCCGGCGCCGTTGCGCTGGCCGTCTATAGCTTCGCGGTCTGCCAACTGCTGATTCGCGTAAGACTCCGCGCCGCCCCCGCCACCTTGCTGGCGCTTGTCGTCTGGCTCGCGATCGTCTTCGGCTTGCTGGGCGTTGCCGGAGGGCAGGCATGACACCGGTCCGGGTCTCATTGTCCTCGCTCAGGGAAAGCCGCTGGACCGAATATCTGATCCGCTTCGTGCTCGGTGGCGGCGCCACCGTCCTGACCGGACTGATCAGCAGCACGTGCGGCGCCTATGTCGGCGGCGCCTTTCTTGCACTCCCCGCCATCTTCTGCGCCAGCGCCACCCTGATCGAGAAGCATGAAATCCGCCGCAAGCGGAACGCCGGCCTCGATGGCACATGGCGCGGGCAGCAGGCCGCGGCGCTCGATGCGGCGGGCGCAGCGCTCGGCGCGGTCGGCATGCTGGCGTTTGCCGTCGTCTTCCTGCTGACGGTGGATCGCAGCGTGCCGGCCGCCTTCATCGCCGCATCGCTGGCCTGGCTGATCTGCTCGGTCGCGGCCTGGTATGTGCGTCGCGAAATGCGATCGGCACGGCGGACGCGGACGCCGGGAGACGGCGTGACCGGCCGCAAGGCCGACCGCCTGCCGCATTGAAGCCTGCTACGGCGCCAGATAGCGCAGCAGTTCCGGATCGCTCCGCACCTCGCTCGCGCCGCCCTGCAGCGCGACGCGGCCGCGGTCCAGCACATAGGCGTAGTCGGCGACGCGCAGCGCGAGGTCGAGATGCTGTTCGACGATCACGACCGAGATGCTTTTGGCGAGCTCGATCAGCCGTTCGGTGATCTCCTCGATCACGCCGATCCAGACGCCTTCGGTCGGCTCGTCCAGCAGCAGCAGCTTTGGATTGCCGAGCATGGCGCGGCCGATCGCCAGCATCTTGCGCTCGCCGCCGGACAGCGTGCCGGCCGGCTGGTCGAGCCGCTGGCCGAGTTTCGGAAAGATGGCCAGCACGCGATCGACGGCGCTGGCATCGGAATTGAACAGCGAGCCGACGGCGAGGTTGTCGCGCACCGACAGGCGGGCGAACACCGAATGCTCCTGCGGCACATAGCCGATGCCGGAGCGCACCCGCTCCTCGGTGCGCCGCCGCGTGATGTCGCGGCCGTCGAAGAACAACTCGCCCTGCGAGCTCGTGAGCTCGCCGACGATGGTCTTCATCAGCGTGGTCTTGCCGGCGCCGTTGCGGCCGAGAACGGCGACGCCGCCGCGCCAGGGGATGCCGATGTTGACATCGAACAGGACCTGGCTGCGGCCATAACCGGCATCGAGATGCCGGATATCGAGGAAGGTTTGCTCAGGCACGGCGAAGATAGATCTCCTGGACGCTTTTGTTGGCCTGGATTTCCGCGACCGTTCCCGAGGCCAGCACCTTGCCCTGGTCGAGCACGGTGAGGCGGTCGCAGATGTCGCGAATGAAATCGAGGTCGTGTTCGACGATGACGAGCGAGCAATGCTGCTTGATCGGCTGCAACAGCTCGCCGGTGACGCGGCGCTCCTCGAGGCTCATGCCGCCGGTCGGCTCGTCCAGCAGCAACAGCCGCGGCTTGCCGGCGAGCGCCATCGCGATCTCGAGCCATTGCTGCTGGCCGTGCGACAGCGCCGCGGCGGCGTCATGCGCGCGATCGGCGAGCCGGAACTGGGTCAGCATCGTCATCACCTGGTCGTGCAGGCTCTTGCGGGTACGCGAGAACACCAGGTCGAACAGCGAGCAGTGCGCCTGCAGCGCCAGCAGGATGTTGTCGTACAGCGTCAGCGTCGGCAGCACCGAGGTGATCTGGAACTTCAGGCTCATGCCGGCGCGGGCGCGCTCGGTCGGCGTGAACGCCGTGATGTCGGTGTTGACGAAGGAGACCTTGCCCGTCGTCGGCACCTCGGCGCCGGCGACGCATTTCATCAGCGTGCTCTTGCCCGAGCCGTTCGGCCCGATCAGGCCGTGAAACTCGTTCTCGCCGACGGTCAGCGCCGCACCGTCGAGCGCGGTCAGCTTGCCGAACACCTTGCTGATGCCTTGCGCCTCAAGGAGCGGCATTGCCGGTCTCCTTCGGGGCTTTGCCGAAACTGCCGACCCGTTCGCGCTCGCCGAGCACGAAGGAGATCAGCCCGAGCGGTCGGAACATGATGACGAGCAGCAGCAGCACGCCGAGGATGATCGGCCAGACGTCGCGGTAATTGTCCGACAGCCAGAAGCTGACGCCCTCGATGATCACGGTGCCGATCACGGCGCCGATCAGCGTGCCGGAGCCGCCGAACAGCACATAGAGCACGACCTGGGTCGAGAACACGACGCCCAGCATGTTGGGCCAGACGAAGCCCTCGTGGAAGGCATAGAGGCTGCCGGCGAGACCGGCGATGGTGCCGCCGACCGCGAAGATGATCGCCTTCAGATGCTGCGCCTTGTAGCCGAAGAAGGCGATGCGCTGCTCGTTCTCGCGCAGGCCGGCGAGCGCCAGCCCGAATTGCGAGCGGACCAGGAAGCGGCAGAGCAGATAAACGACCACGAGGATGCCGAGCACCATGTAGTAGTAGATCGGCCCCTCCTCGAACTCGTAGCTGCCGAGGGTGAGCGGCGGGATCGACGGGATGCCGTTCTGGCCGCCGAGATAGTACCAGCCGCGCGCCAGCCGGTCCGCGGCATAGGAGCCGGTCAGGGTGCCGAGCGAGACGAAGATCACGCTCGAGGGATAACGCCCGAGCAGCAGGAAGCCGCCGAGCAGCAGCGACGCGGTCAGCCCGATCAGCGTGCCGGCGGGCAGGATCAGGAGGATCGAGGTGACATTGAGATCGCGCGCCAAGAGCGCCACGCCGTAGCCGGCGGCGCCGAAGAACAGCGCCTGGCCGAAGCTCATGATGCCGGCATAGCCCCACACCAGGTCGAACGACAGGGCGAACAACGCGAGGATCACCACGCGGGTGGCGAACACCGTGAGATAATCCTGCAGCACCCATGGCAGGACCAGTGCGATCAACAGCACCAGCCCTTCCACGATCGGCAGGACCTTCCATCCTGCCGATACTCGTCCCGCCGGCGCGCTTGCGGCCGGTGCACCCTCGCCCGTCACGACATCTGGTTCCTCACCGACGCGTGCGACAGCCTCTCTTGCTCCAACCATTGATCGCTCAGCATTCCTTGGGATCAACGAGACCGTCGCTGCGCGCCACGATCTCATAGTTCCCGCCCTTGGCAACAGCGGTGTACATCTTCATCTTGCAGTGACGCTTGCCCGGCACCATCTCCGCGGGTCCGCCCGGCCCTTCGGCGATCTTGGCGTGGTCGAGCGCGGCCGCAACGGAGTCGCGGTCGACCTTGCCGGCCTCCTTGACCGCCGCCTCCCACAGCTTGAGGCCGCGATAGGTGCCGGTGGCGGCGCTGCCGGCCGCGAACAGGAAGTTGCCGGGGAAATCCTTCTCATAGGCCGCCTGCAGCTTGGCGTCGAACGGATCCTCCTTGGTCAGCACCTTGAAATAGTCGAGGCAGCTCGCAAGGCCTTCGATCTCGTTGGCCTGATTGATGTTGAGCGTGTTCTCGTCATAGTAGACGCAGGCAAGCCGCCCGCCGTTCTTGAGGAAGCCGGCTTCATAGAGCTGCTTGAAGAACGGGCCGACGCCGGGCGGGATCACGGTGTTGAAGACGACGTCGACCTTGTTGGAGATGACGCGGTTGACGGTGGCCGAGAAGTCGACCTGGTCGAGCGGGTAGTATTCCTCGAACACCACCTCGCCGCCGTTCGACTCGATCACCTTGCGGGCGTAGACGTTGAGCGTGTGCGGCCAGACGTAGTTGGCGCTCGGCAGCGCGAATTTCTTGCCGCCGTTCTTGATCAGCCAGGGAATGAAGGTGTCGCATTGCTGCGCCGGGGTCGGTCCGGTGCAGAACAGATAGGGCGTGCACTCCTTGCCCTCGTAGAGCTGCGGATAGATGTAGAGCGTCTTGCCGCGCGCGACGATCGGATCCTTGATCGCGTTGCGCATCGAGGAGGTGATGCCGCCGAGCACCATGTCGACCTTGTCGCGCTGGATCAGCTTGCGGACATTGCCGACCGCGACCGATTCGTTCGAGGCGGTGTCCTCGATATAGAGCTCGAGCGGCCGGCCGAGCAGGCCGCCGCCGGCGTTGATCTCCTTGATCACCATCTTGGCGACGTTGGCGTCGGCGTTGCCGGCATAGGCGATCGGGCCGGTCAGGTCGGTCGCGATGCCGACCTTGATCGGTCCCTCCGCTGCGTTGGCCCAGTCGGGCCTGACCACCCAGCTGCCGACCCCGGTCGCGAGCGCGCCGGTCGCGAACGCGAAATTGCTCATGAAGCGGCGGCGCGTGAGATTGGTGCGATCGAACATCTGACTAAACCCCTTTTCCCGATATGAGGCCCTGCGGGCGGAATTTGATGAAGGCAATTGCGAGCACGAAGACCAGGACGTCGGCGACGACAGGAGACATCACCCAAGGCAGCGCCGCGCTGAGCGTGCCGATCACACCGGCGCCGGCGACCGGACCGATGAAGGAGCCGACCCCGCCGACCATCACGGCGACGAAGCCCTGGATCAGGAAGCGGATGCCGAGGTCGGCGAACAGGCTGAACACCGGCACGATCAGCGCGCCGGCAAGCCCGGCCAGCGCCGCGCCGAACGCGAAGGTCGCCCCGTAGATCAGGGGCGTCGAGATACCCGACGCGCGCGCCAGCGCCGGATTCTCCAGCGTGGCGCGGACCCGAAGCCCGAACGAGGTGCGCGCCAGCAAGAGATAGCAGCCACCCATCACCAAGAGCGTGATCACGATGATGGTGAAGCGCCAGGCCGAGATGTGGACCGAGCCGAGGTCGATCGAGCCGCCGATCGGCTCCGGCACCGTGAGATAGAAGCCGCCGATCAGGCCGCGCACGCTCTCGCGGATGATCAGGCCGAGCGCATAGGTGCCGAGCATCGCCACGATCGGCGCGGCGTAGAACCGCCTGATGATCAGCGCCTCCAGCACGAAGCCGATCGCGCCGACCACGAAGGGCGCCGCGACCATGCCGGCCCAGACCGGCGCGCCGTGGGCGTAGGCCAGATAGGTCACATAGGCCCCAAGCAGGACGAACTCGCCCTGCGCGAAGTTGAAGATGCCCATCATGCTGGCGATGATGCCGAGCCCGAGCACGACCAGCACGATGATCGCGCCGAAGCTCACGATCTCGAACGCCGCGGCAAAGGTGCTAGCCATGGCGTTCGATCCATCCAGCCTGCGTCTGCAACAAGCGGCGCCTCACATCTTCTTCCAGTCGCCGGCCTGCTCGAAGGCGTGCGCGGCGCGGTAGATGGTGGATTCCTCGAACATCCGGCCGACCAGCATCAACCCGACCGGCAGGCCGTCGACCATGCCGCAGGGCAGCGACATCGCCGGGTGATGGGTGATGTCGAACGGCGCGGTGTTGGTGATCATCTCGAGCGCGCGGGCGACATAGTCCTCGCGGCTGGCATTGGCCGCCGGCAAAGGCGGCGCCTTCATCGGCGTGGTCGGCAGCAGCAGCAGGTCGTAATCCTTGAACGCCTTGTCATAGGCCGCGGTGAGGCGGCGGGAGATGTTGAGCGCCTTGCCGTAGAAGCGCGGACCGAAATTGTTGTTGATGTAGGTGCCGAGCATCATGAAGAGCTTGGTGGTCTCCGACAGCGAATCCGCCTGGCGGCGCCAGCCGCGATGGAAATCCATCAGCGAGGTCGAATAGAGGTCGGGCCGGCTGAGGCCGTAGCCGTCGCCGAACATCATGGTCTGGGTCAGGCCTTCGGTGCCGATCGGGGTCCAGATCGCAGGGCCGACCATGTGCATCGGGATCGAGACATTCTCGACCGACGCGCCGAGATCCTTGAAGCGCTTGGCCGCCTCGCGCACGCTTTCATTGACCGCGGCTTCCGCGGTCGGCTGCTCGAAGCCTTCCTTGAGGATGCCGATCTTCATGCCCTTGACGCCTTTGCCCAGCGCCTTGGTGTAATCCTCGACCTTGGGCGCCTTGATGCGCGGATCGTAGCCGTCGTCGCCGGCGATCACTTCGAGCAGCAGCGCATTGTCCTCCACCGTCGCGGTCATCGGTCCGGTGTGGTCGACGAAAATCTCGATCGGCATGATGCCGGTATAGGGCACGAGGCCCCAGGTCGGCTTCATGCCGTAGGTGCCGCAGAACGAGGACGGCATGCGGATCGAGCCACCCTGGTCGCCGCCGATCGCCATGTCGACCTCGCCGAGCGCGACCACGACACCCGAGCCCGACGACGAGCCGCCGGCCGAGTAGCCCATCTTGTGCGGATTGTGCACCGCTCCGTAGGAGTTGGTGTGGCTGCCGCCGGACAGGCAGAAGTGCTCGCAATGGGTCTTGCCGGCGATCTCGGCGCCGGCATCGAGCATGCGCGTGACGATGGTGGCGTCGAAATCGGGGATATAACCTTCCAGCGTCGACGAGCCGTTCGTCATCGGCACGCCGGCCAGCATGATGTTGTCCTTCAGCGCCACCGTCTTGCCCTTGAGCTTGCCGGAGGCGGCGCCCTTCACGGTCGACTTGTAGTACCAGGCGTTGCGCGGGTTCTCCTCTGGCGCCGGGCGATAGCCGGGCGTGCGCGGATATTTCACCGCGGGAAGTTCGTCCGGCATCGCGGCGATCACGTTGTAGGCGTCGATCGAGCCCTGCATCAGGCCGCGGAACGAGGCCACATCCTCATCGGTCAGTGACAGGCCGCACTGCTCGGCGACGGCACGAAGTTGCGTTGGTGTGGGAAGGACGACTGTCACGGCGCTCTCCTGATAGCTTTTGATCTTTGGATTTGATCCCTCGAGGCAGGGTGCAGCGGCGCGTTGCCCGCGCGAACCGCTCACCCCGTTGTTGTATTGAAAACGGAAATATTTTCCTTTTCAAGTATTATTTCGTGGCCCGTCCACTGAGCCTGTCGCTCCGTGGCTCGGGAAGTCGCATACCTCTGCCTCGTCATTGCGAGCGAAGCGAAGCAATCCATGGTTCGGCAAAACGGGACGATGGATTGCTTCGTCGCTTTCGCTCCTCGCAATGACGGCCAAAGCGTCACAGCCTCTCAGATCGCCTTGATCACCCTGAAGTCGAGACCGTCGGCTTCGGCAAGATACATCGGCATCCTGGCATGGCCGCTGCGCACCGTGACCGGACCGCGCGGGCCGCGATAGACGAGGTTGTCCGCCGCCGCGAGCAGCGGCCGCATGTCCAGCGTGCCGGCGCGCTTGGCGGCGGCCTCGAGCAGGCAGAAGCCTTCATAGGCGGACTCGCTGCACGACCCGACCGGCGGCGCGAACGCCCCGAACATCGCGCGATAGCGGTCCCTGAAATCGTCGCCTTCGCGTGAGCCGACGGAGGGGAAATAGCCGGAGGCGCAGTAAAGGTTCTCGGTCTTGTCGGCGCCGATGCCGAGCAGCGCCGTCTCGTCGAAACAGCCGGCAAAGCGCAGCGTGGTGGCGGCAAGGCCGGCATCGGCGAAGGCGCGGTTGAAGGTCACGCTATCGGTGCCGATCAGCGAGATCAGCACGACATCGGGTTTCGCGGCGCGGATGCGTTCCAGCTGCGCCTCGTGATTGTCCTCGCCGACCGGCACGAACTCCTCGCCGACCACGAGACCGCCGGTCTCCTTGATGTAACGCTTCACCGCGCGGTGCGACTGCCATGGCCAGACATAATCGCTACCGATCAGGTACCAGCGCTTCGCCTTCTTGACGTCAGCCAGCCAGTGGATCGACGGCCGGTTCTGCCAGCGCGGCGTCTCGCCGATCGCTATGACGCCCGGCGTCCGTTCGCCGCCCTCATAGACCGGCGTGTAGATGTAGGGGATCTTGCTGCGGGTGATGAGGCCGCGCAGCGCGACGCGCACCGCGCTGGTGTGCATACCCATGATGAGATCGACATCGTCGGATGCGATCGCCTGCTCGGCGCGATCGAGCACCTCCTCGATCGGTCCGCCGGCGTCGTAGACCGAGAACTCGATCTCGCGGCCGAGGATGCCGCCGCGCCGGTTGATGTCGGCGACTGCGAGCTGCGCGCTCGAGGTCGCAGCCGGCCCCCACATCCCGGGCGAGCCGGTGCAGCAGACGAAGCCGGCGATCCGCAGCCGGCTGCGCGCGCCGCGCGGACCGAAACCGTCCCGATCCATCGGGGAAAATACCCGATCGGACCGCACCGACGTCAGGTTCCGGAACAGCAGGGATGGCGGGCATGGAAGGCCGCCATACCTGTTGCTCGAGGTTCGGGCCATGACGTAGGGCGTCGAATGCACACCTGCTCCTGTCTGGCACCGGCAAGCCGCGCGGCGAGCGCGGCATCGCCCGGTCCATCTAGATCGTCCTGATCACATTGAAGTCGAGACCGTCGGCCTCGGCAAGATAGATCGGCATCTCGGCGCGGCCGTCGCGGATGGTGACGGTGCCGCGCGCGCCGCTGTAGACGAGGTTGTGCGCTGCGGCGGACAACGGTCCGATCGACAGCGAGCGCGCCTGATTGGCCGCCGCCTCGAGAAAGCGCATCCCCTCATAATTGGACTGCCCGACCGAGCCGATCGGCGGCGCATGCGCCCCGAACATCGCACGGTAGCTGGTCCGGAAGTCGTCATTGGCGCGCGAATCGACGCAGCCGAAATAGCCGGAGGCGCAGAACAGGTTTTGGGTCGAGTCGGGGCCGATGCCGAGCATCACGGTCTCGTCCATCGCGCCGGCGTAACGCAGCGTGGTCGCGGCAAGCCCTGCCTCGGCGAAGGCGCGGTTGAAGGTGATGCTGTCGGTGCCGATCAGGGTGATCAGCACGACATCGGGCCGTGCGGCGCGAATCCGCGCCAGATGCGGCTCGTGATTGTCCTCGCCGAGCGGGACGAATTCCTCGCCGACGACATGGCCGCCGGCCTCCTTGATGTAGCGCTTCACCGCGCGATGCGACTGCCAGGGCCAGACGTAGTCGCTGCCGATCAAATACCAGCGCTGCGCCTTCTTGACCTCGGTGAGCCAGTGGATCGCCGGCCGGCTTTCCGCGCGCGGCGTCTCGCCGATCGCCATCACCCCGGGCGTTCGCTCGCCGCCCTCATAGACCGGCGTATAGACATAGGGGATGCGGCCGGCCGTGACCTTGCGCAGCGCGAGGCGCACTGCCGAGATATGCGAGCCCATGATCACGTCGATCTCGTCGAACGCGATCGCCCGCTCGGCGCGGCGCACCACCTCCTCGATCGGGCCGCCGGCGTCGTACATCGACAATTCGACCTCGCGGCCGCGGATGCCGCCGCGCCGGTTGATCTCGGCCACCGCGAGCATGACGCTGTTGGCGGAGATCGGCCCCCAGATCCCGGGCGCGCCGGAGAAGGTGATGAAATTGCCGATTCGAAGCTTGCTGTCGGTGCCGCGACGGCGCGACGAGCCGGGCTTGAGGGTCAAAGCGAGATCGGCCGCGCAGGACGACGGATTTCGAAACAGCAGCGGCGGCGGGACGGGCATGCCGCCATACGCCTGGAAAGAGACCGTCGAGAGCACGCCAACTCCTGTCTGGGAAGCAGTACGCAACGCAGCCAGCGGGCGGTCGCGGCATCCGCCCCTTGGTTGGGGGAATATCCTAGGTGAAAATATTGAATATTCAACAATTGAAGTGCATATAGAAACGGCATGAGTTGCCGGACATTCATTCACCGGGTCAGGAACCAGGTCTCACGCCGTGGCTAAACCGCCGAAAGAAAATTCCCCGATCACCGAACATCTCGCCTACCTGCTGGCGCAAGCCAACCGGGAGATCAACCGGCAGTTGGAGACGCGGCTCGCCAAGGAAGGCGTGCCGGTCGAGCAGTGGCGCATCCTGAAGGTGCTGTCCGACGGCAACGGCCACTCGATGGGCGAGCTTGCGGATGCTGTGCTGCTCAACCATCCGACGCTGACCAAGATGATCGACCGCATGGTGTCGGACGCCCTGGTCTACCGCGTCCAGGACCCGAAGGATCGCCGCAAGGTGCTGATGTTCGTCTCCGACCGCGGCAAGGCGCTGTGCCGCCGGCTCAACTCGCTGGCGGTGAGCCAGGAGGAGCACATCGTCGAGAGCTATGGCGACAAGTCGACCACCGAGCTCAAGCGCCTGCTGGAAAGCCTGATCGGCAGCGCCAATTAAGGCCGCGCCGGCCCGGCGCGCTCCTACCGAAACCATCGAAAAAAGACCGGCAGGAAATGTCGGGATGCAGCGGTTTGGTGCGTCCTCGGGGCGCGCCCAGCGGCGCAGCCTTCGCGCTTGGCCGCGCAGGTCCACCCGATTACTCGTTAGCGAGGATTTCCCGTCATGACTTCGATCACGCCGTTCCTCTGGCTCGATAACAACGTCCGCGATGCCGTCGCCTTCTACCAATCGGTGTTTCCGAACGCCAAGATCGAGACCGTCAGCGATTTCATGGCGACCATCGAGCTCGAGGGGCAGCGGTTCCACGCGCTCAATGGCGGGCCGCAGCACAAGTTCAACGAGGCGGTGTCGTTCTTCCTGAGCGTCGAGACCCAGGAGCAGGTGGACTACTTCTGGGAGAAGCTCACCGACGGCGGCCAGGAATCGCGCTGCGGCTGGCTCAAGGACAAATTCGGCCTGTCCTGGCAGGTGATCCCATCAGCGCTCGGCCGCTATCTCAGCGCCCCCGATCGCAAGGCAGCCGACCGCGCGATGCAGGCGATGCTGAAGATGCAGAAGATCGTGATCGCCGATCTCGACAAGGCGTTCGCTGGCTGAGAGCGATGCGGCTCGACGGGCGGGCCAGTCGCCCGCCGCCTCAGCGCGTGCGACGGCTTACGCGTACCGGCCGTGGCAGTGCTTGTACTTCTTGCCTGACCCGCAGGGGCAGTCCTCGTTGCGGCCGACCTTGCCCCAGCTCGCCGGGTCGTTCGGATTGCGGTCGGTGGCAATCATCCCGGGCGCCAGCGAGGCCTGGGCGTAGGTGGCCTCGGTCAGGCGCGCCTGCGCGAACTCGTCCTCGCCGGTGTTGGGATCGAGCTTGTGCGCCTCCATCAGCGGCAGCGGCTCCGGCGGCTCCTCCGGCGGCACGATCTCAACCCGCATCAGCTGCGCGGTGACGGCCTCGCGCAGATGCGCGCTCATCTCCTGGAACAGGTTGAAAGCCTCGGTCTTGTACTCCTGCAACGGATCGCGCTGGCCATAGCCGCGCAGGCCGATCACCTGGCGCAGATGGTCGAGCATGATCAGGTGCTCGCGCCAGAGATGGTCGAGCGTCTGCAGCAGGATGGTCTTCTCGACGTAACGCATCACGTCGGGACCCCATTGCGCGACCTTGGCCGCCATGCGCTCGTCGACATGGGTCTCGATGCGGGTCAGCAGTTCCTCGTCGGCGATGCCCTCTTCCTTCGCCCATTCGTCGACCGGCAGATCGACATCGAGCACGCGCTTCAGCTCGTCCTTGAGGCCCGCGGTGTCCCACTGTTCGGCATAGGCGTGCTCGGGAATGTATTTGGTGACCACGTCCTCGACGAAGGCATGGCGCATGTCGGTGACGGTCTCGACGACGCTGTCGTCCTTCATCAGGTCGACGCGCTGGTCGAAGATCACCTTGCGCTGGTCGTTCTGGACGTTGTCGAACTTCAAGAGGTTCTTGCGGATGTCGAAGTTGCGCGCCTCGACCTTCTGCTGCGCCTTCTCGAGCGCCTTGTTGATCCAGGGATGGATGATGGCTTCGCCTTCCTGCAGGCCGAGCCGCTGCAGCATGCTGTCGAGCCGGTCGGAGCCGAAGATGCGCATCAGATCGTCTTCCAGCGACAGGAAGAACTTCGAGCGGCCGGGGTCGCCCTGACGGCCGGATCGGCCGCGCAGCTGGTTGTCGATACGGCGGGATTCGTGACGTTCGGAGCCGATGATGTAGAGGCCGCCCGGCTTCTTCACGGTCTTCGCGGGCTTGTTGCCCTTGGCGGGCTCGACCTCGAAATCCTCTTCCGCCTTCAGCACGATCTCGCGGAAGCGCTCGATGTCGGCCTTGATCTGCTCGATCTTCTTGGCCTTCTCGGCCTCATCCGTGATCCCGGCGGTCTCCTGCTGAATCCGCATCTCGAGCGAGCCGCCGAGCTTGATGTCGGTGCCGCGGCCGGCCATGTTGGTCGCGATCGTGATCGCGCCCGGCACGCCGGCTTCCGCGACGATATAAGCTTCCTGCTCGTGGAAGCGCGCGTTCAGCACCGCGAACAGCTTTGCCGGCTTGCCGGCGCGCGCCGCGGCATAGAGCTTCTCCATGCCGGATTCGGACGTGAAGTCGATCTGCTTGTAGCCGTGCTTCTTCAGGTACTCGGCCAGCACTTCCGACTTCTCGATCGAGGCCGTGCCGACCAGCACCGGCTGCAGCCGCTTGTTGGCGCGCTCGATCTCGGCAAGGATCGCAGCGTATTTCTCGTTCTGGGTGCGGTAGACCTCGTCGTCCTCGTCGAGGCGCGCCACCGGCAGGTTGGTCGGGATCTCCACGACCTCGAGCTTGTAGATGTCGAACAGTTCGTCGGCTTCGGTCAGCGCCGTGCCGGTCATGCCGGACAGCTTCTGGTACATCCGGAAATAGTTCTGGAAGGTGATCGAGGCCAGCGTCTGGTTCTCGGGCTGGACCGTGACGTGCTCCTTGGCTTCCAGCGCCTGGTGCAGGCCTTCCGAATAGCGGCGGCCCTGCATCATGCGTCCGGTGAACTCGTCGATGATGATGACCTCGTCGTCGCGGACGATGTAGTCCTTGTCGCGCGTGAACAGCGTGTGCGCGCGCAGCGCCTGGTTGACGTGATGCACGACGGAGACGTTCTCGACGTCGTACAGCGAGTCGCCCTTGAGCTGGCCGGCGTCGCGCAGCAGGTTCTCGAGCTTCTCCATGCCGGCTTCGGTCAGCGTCACCGTGCGCTGCTTCTCGTCGACCTCGTAGTCGTCCTTCTTGGCGAGATTCGGCATGAAGGTGTCGATGGTGTTGTAGAAATCCGACCGGTCGTCGAGCGGTCCGGAGATGATCAGCGGCGTCCGCGCCTCGTCGATCAGGATCGAGTCCACTTCGTCGACGATCGCGTAGTAGTGCTCGCGCTGGACCATGTCCTCCAGGCGGTACTTCATGTTGTCGCGCAGATAGTCGAAGCCGTATTCGTTGTTGGTGCCGTAGGTGATGTCGCAGGCATAGGCGGCCTTGCGCTCGGCGTCGTCGAGGCCGTGCACGATCACGCCGGTGGTCAGCCCCAGGAAGGCGTAGATCTGGCCCATCCAGCCGGAGTCGCGGCGGGCGAGGTAGTCGTTGACGGTGACGACGTGGACGCCCTTGCCAGCGAGCGCGTTGAGGTAGACCGCAAGCGTCGCGACCAGCGTCTTGCCTTCGCCGGTCTTCATCTCGGCGATGTCGCCCTCGTGCAGCACCATGCCGCCGATCAGCTGAACGTCGAAATGGCGCTGGCCGAGCGTCCGCTTGGCGGCCTCGCGCACCGTGGCGAAGGCCGGAACCAGGATGTCGTCCAGCGTCTTGCCGCTGGCGAGCTGCTGCTTGAATTCGGCGGTGCGGGCCTTGAGCTGATCGTCCGTCAGTTTGACGAGCTCGCCCTCCAGCGCGTTGATGGCGTTGACGCGGGACTGATACCCCTTGACCCGACGGTCGTTGGCGGAGCCGAAAAACTTGCGGGCGAGCGCGCCGATCATGCGAAATTCCTGTTCTTCGGTCTCGAGTTCGGTCTTCGTTCAGTGTTGGAATTCAACTTGGAATTCAGTCTTGGATTACAGCCTGAGATGGTCCGCCGGATCGCCTATCAACTCACCGTGACGCGCTACGGTTCGAGCCCCGGCCCGGGGGCTCCTCCGCCAATTGAGTGGGAAACAGGCCATCCTGGGTTCAACGGCGAAAAACGCAGCAAAATAAGCGCTCTCGCCGCTGACGCGGTTGGCCAGAGATATGGCCCGGTCGGGGGGTTGTCAACGCTGGCAAGATGTCAAGGAATTCATCATTTTGACAAGACTTTCGCGTTGCCAATGTAACACGATTGGGCGAGTGTCCGCCCCGCTCGAGCTTCCCCCCTTTGAGACAAGGATTTTGCATGACCACCTCGCCCCCGGAAACCAAAACCGGCCTGCGCCTCGGCCTCGCCACCCTGGCCGCGACGGGCTGTCTTGTCGCAGTGCTGGCTGCCGGCCTCCCGGTCCGGGCCGCGGAATCCGATCCGGTGCTGGCGAAGGTCAACGGCTCGGAGATCCACGCCAGCGACGTGGCGCTCGCCGAGGAGGAACTCGGCCCGAGCCTGCAGCAGATGGACCCCTCGACCCGCAAGGACAACGTGCTGTCCTTCCTGATCGACATGAAGATCGTGTCCAAGGCCGCCGAGGACAAGAAGATCGAGAACAATGACGACTTCAAGAAGCGGCTCGCCTTCACCCGCAACCGCCTGTTGATGGACAGCCTGCTTGCCAGCGAGGGCAAGGCCGCGACCACCGACGACGCCATGAAGAAGGTCTATGAGGAGGCCGCCAAGCAGATCACCGGCGAGCAGGAGGTGCGCGCCCGCCACATCCTGGTCGAGACCGAGGACGAGGCCAAGGCGATCAAGGCCGAGCTCGACAAGGGCGCCGACTTCGGCGAGCTCGCCAAGAAGAAGTCCAAGGACCCCGGCGCCTCCGACGGCGGCGACCTCGGCTTCTTCACCAAGGAGCAGATGGTGCCGGAATTCTCCGCGGTCGCCTTCTCGCTCGAGCCGGGCAAGATCTCCGATCCGGTCAAGTCGCAGTTCGGCTGGCACATCATCAAGGTCGAGGAAAAGCGCAACCGCAAGGCGCCCGACTTCGAGCAGGTGAAGGCCCAGATCGAGACCTATGTGACCCGCAAGGCGCAGGCCGACTATGTCGCCAAGCTGCGCGAGGCCGCCAAGGTCGAGCGCATGGACAAGCCGGCCGACGCCGCCGCGCCGGCGGATGCCGCCAAGGACGCTCCGAAGCCGGCCGACAACAAGATGGCGCCGCCGAAGAAGTAAGCTTCGCGACGTCAATAGCTTCAATGCGCGATGGCCGGGCATGTCCCGGCCATTTTGCTTTTTACAGCTTCCTCGTAGCCCGGATGAAGCGCAGCGAAATCCGGGGTCTGTTGCCGCGGAGGGACCTGTCCCGGATTGCGCTTCGCTCCATCCGGGCTACGCATTCGTCGCGCTACCGCTTCCTTGAACAATTCATGACAGCGCGTTCGCATCGCGCCCTCTCCCGCTTCTCGCGGCGAGATGTTATGGAGCGCTTCCCTCCCCGTAGCCGGAAACTTGCCGATGTCCACCGCCGTCTCCCCCCTCGCCCCGCCCGACGTTCCCGAGATGCCCGTGATCGCGGGTGTGCGGCTTGCGACCGCTGCCGCCGGCATCCGCTACAAGGGGCGCACCGACGTGCTGCTTGCGCTGCTCGACAAGGGCACCACGGTGGCCGGCGTCTTCACCAAGTCGAAGTGCCCGTCGGCGCCGGTCGAATGGTGCCGCGCCAAGCTGAAGGGCGCAGGATCTTCTAAAAAAGGATCGGCGCGCGCGCTGGTGGTCAATTCCGGCAACGCCAACGCCTTCACCGGCAAGACCGGCAAGGCATCCACCGCGCTGACCGCGCAGATCGCGGCGAAGGCGGTCGGCTGCGCGACGTCGGACGTGTTCCTCGCCTCCACCGGCGTGATCGGCGAGCCGCTCGACGCCACCAAGTTCGACGGCGTGCTGGCGCAGCTCGCTGAGACCGCCACCCCCGATCTCTGGATGGACGCAGCGAAGGCGATCATGACCACCGACACCTTTCCGAAGGTCGCCACCGCGACCGTCAAGCTCGGCAAGGCCAAGGTGACGATCAACGGCATGGCCAAGGGCGCCGGCATGATCATGCCCGACATGGCGACCATGCTGTCGTTCGTCTTCACCGACGCGCCGCTGTCGGCCTCGGTGCTGCAATCGCTGCTCAAGGCCGGCGTCGAGGACACCTTCAATGCGCTGACCATCGACGGCGACACCTCGACCTCGGACACGCTGCTCGCCTTCGCGACCGGCGCCGCCGCTGCCAACGGCGCGCCGAAGATCTCGCGCGCCGGCGACCCGCGGCTGAAGGCCTTCACCAAAGCGTTCCAGCAGATCCTCGCTGATCTGTCCGAGCAGGTGGCGCGCGACGGCGAAGGCGCCCGCAAGCTGGTCGAGGTCGTGGTCGAGGGCGCCACCACCAAACCGTCGGCGCGCAGAATCGCGATGTCGATCGCCAATTCGCCGCTGGTGAAGACTGCGATCGCCGGCGAGGACGCCAATTGGGGCCGCGTGGTGATGGCGGTCGGCAAGGCCGGCGAGCCCGCCAACCGCGACAAGCTCTCGATCTCCTTCAACGGCATCCGCGTCGCCAAGAGCGGCGCGCGCGATCCGTCCTACAACGAGAAAGAGGTGTCGGAGGCGATGAAGGCGCCGAAGATCCAGATCAAGGTCGCGCTCGGCCTCGGCAAGGCCAAAGACCGCGTGCTGACCTGCGACCTCACCAAGGAATACGTCGCGATCAACGGCGACTACAGGTCGTAGCAGCCGACATAGCGTCGCCACCTCCGTCATTGCGAGGAGCGAAGCGACGAAGCAATCCATCGTTCCGAGCGTACGGACAGATGGATTGCTTCGCGGAGCCTGTCATCGGGCGCGCGTTCGCGCGACCCGTTGGCTCGCAATGACGGCGTGAGTCCCGTCATCCTGAGGAGCGCGTAGCGCGTCTCGAAGGATGCACGGCCACGAGAGCGCCGCATAGAGAAACCCTGGCCGTCGCCCCTTCGAGACGGCCGCTTTGCGGCCTCCTCGGGGTGACGGTGATAGAGCGTGTGCGCTTCGCTAACTGCTGATCCGCGCGTCGGCGACCGCCTTCTTGAACAGCGCGTTCATCGCGTCCGCGATGCCCTGGGTCGGGCTGACCTCGAAATAGAAGCCCGGCGACGCGCAGGCCTGCATGTTCTGCGCGATCTGGCTGTTCGGCGACGGGCCGAACGGGCCCTGGTTGAACGGATCGATCCAGGTCATGTACCAGCTGTTGGTCGGCAGCTGCAGGTAAGTCGTGTAGAGCACCGCGATCTTGACGCCGCGGTTCTTGATGGCCGTGCACAGCGCTGGATTGATCGGCGACTGGCAGCGATTGCCGCCGCTGATCGGCTTCAGGCAGCTTGAATTCGGCTCGTCGGCCACGCCGTCGGACACGAAGAACAGGTATTTCATCGGCGCCGCCGCCGTGCCCGGGCCCGGCGCGCTGATCGCGTTGCTGATGGCCGGAAGCACCGTCGAGAACTGGCTGTCCTTGTCGGCGGTGTAGGAATCGTTGTTGCCGTAGACGCCCATCAGGTCAATGTTGCCGGCCGCGGACTTGGCGCTCGACAGGCTGGTCGACAGCGAGAACAGCGCGCGCAGGCCGATCGTCTTCGACGAGGCGCCGAAATCGTAGATCGCCATCCGGTACTGGCTGGCATAGGTCGCGGTGTTCGCGGCCGTGTCCATCAATTGCTGGGTCGCGCTGCGCAGCACGTCGATCCGCGTCGTCACGCCGAGCGTCTTGGCGAGATTGTAGTAGTTGTTGGCGTCGTTGTAGTCGTGACAGGCGAAGGCGCACTTGTCGGACGTGTTGTTGACCATCTTGGTCACGTCGGCGGGCGTCGCCGCAACCCCCATCGACGGCGAGTTGTCGAGCAGGAGATAGAAATCGATATAGAGCGGCATGTTCGCGGTCGAGGTCGACGCGCCGGTCACCGTCATCTTGCTTTGTCCGATCACGCCGAGGAACATGGTCGGGACATCGGCGGTGAACTTGACCGTCGAGGTGATGACGCCGCCGGTCTTGGTCATGGTCGGCGTCACGCTGGTCAGCGTGAAGCCGTTCTGGTTGAAGATGTTGCCGTTGAAGATCTTGGTCGCGTCGGCTTCGCCTGCCGATATCTCGCCGTCCGAGGTCATGGCGCCGGCGGCGATGAAGCCGGGCGATGCCTTGGCGATCGATCCGACGCTCGCGGCGTCGGCGGCCGATATCAGCTTGCTGCGGATCTGGTTGGCGCGGGAATAGTCGACCGCGCATCCGACCGCGACGACGAGCGGCAGCACAGCGAGGCCAAAGGTCATTGCGATGTTGCCGGAGCGATCGCGACGGAAACGGCTGATGGTCCGGATCAAGATGCTCATGGGTTATGTCGGCAAAGAATATGATGGGCAGATAAATGAGAACCTTCACCCTGCCGGATACGAATTAAGGCCGGCTTATCGCGATCGCGGAAAGCCGCGCGGGCATAAATCGTTTGGCTGACAGCGCGTTGCTGGTTAATGAAAGCTTGCAGACTGGAAGGAATCCCCCGCCGCATGGCTGACATCAAGCTGACCCTCGTCGTCGCCTGCGCGCTTGTCGATGCCGACAAGCGCGTGCTGCTGGCGCAGCGCCCCGCAGGCAAGGCGCTGGCCGGCCTGTGGGAATTCCCCGGCGGCAAGATCGAGCCCGGCGAGCGGCCGGAGCAGACCCTGATCCGCGAGCTGCACGAGGAGATCGGCATCACCGTGAGCGAGCCGTGCCTCGCGCCGCTGACCTTCGCCAGCCATGCCTACGAGACCTTCCATCTGCTGATGCCGCTCTACATCTGCCGGCGCTGGGAGGGCATCGCGGTGGCGCGCGAGGGCCAGAACCTCGCCTGGGTCCGCGCAAGCAAGCTGCGCGACTACCCGATGCCGCCCGCGGACATCCCGCTGCTGCCGCATCTGATCGATCTGTTGCTGTGATCCTCTTCGCCTCTTCCGCTTGCGCGGGAGGCGCGCTGCCAAAATATCGAAAACAACCCCATGCAAAGCAGGTGGCGGTGGCCGGCGTCCGACCAGGCGGCTTGACACGTCGGGCAACTCAGCGGCATAATTCCATTATTCCGAAATCGTGCAAGCTCCCCTCGCTTTTTCCCGCAAGGACAGGGCAATCGCATATGGCCGTTTGAGGCGATCGGAGTTCCCACAAACTCGTCATGCCCGGGCTTGTCCCGGGCATCCACGTCTTCGTTTCCACGCGGAGAAAAGACGTGGATGGCCGGGACAAGTGTTTAGCCCGGACAGATCACTGACGGGTGTTCGGAGACATAGCTGACACATCAACATTGGCTGGATTGGTCCGATTCGGGAGGCCGTCCATGCCTTGGAGTGAGGTGTCAGTGATGGATCAGCGCCATGAGTTTGTGCGGCTTGCTTTGCAAGAGGGGGCCAACCGGCGCGAGCTCTGCCGTCGGTTCAACATCAGCCCTGACGTCGGCTACAAGTGGCTGCGGCGCTGGCAGGCCGGCGATCGGGAGCTGGCCGACCGTTCGCGGTGCCCGCATGCGATGCCCAAGCGCAGCGAGGCCGCGGTCGAGGCAGGGGTCCTGGCTGTGCGCGACAAGCATCCGGCTTGGGGAGCACGCAAGATCGCCCACTGCCTGAAGCGGAACGGGCAGACGGTGCCTGTGCCGTCGACGGTGCACCGGATCCTGTGCCGGAACGGGCGGGTCAAACCGAGCGAGAATACACCGCCAAATCCAGGGCATCGCTTCGAGAAGGAGGCTCCCAATCTGCTGTGGCAGATGGACTTCAAGGGCCACCTGCCGCTCGCCAACGGGACGCGGTGTCATCCGCTGACGGTCGTCGACGATCACTCGCGCTATGTGCTGTGCCTGAAGGCCTGCGCCGACGAGCAGCGTCTCACCGTGCAGGACCACCTGACGACGACGTTCCGCTGCTACGGCCTGCCGGAGGCGTTCTACACCGACAACGGCTCACCCTGGGGCGATACGTCCGGCATTCGCTGGACCGGACTGAAGGTGTGGCTGCTCAAGCTGGGCGTCAGGGTGGTGCACGCCAGGCCTTGCCACCCGCAGGCCCGCGGCAAGAACGAACGCTTCCATCGCACCCTGAAGGCCGAGGTCTTTGCAATGCGCCGCTTTCGCACCCTCCCGGAAGTCCAGCGTGCCTTCGATGCCTGGCGGCCGGTCTACAATCTGCAGCGTCCCCACCAGGGCCTCGATATGCACGTTCCCGCCGATCGCTTCCGACCGAGTATCCGTGCCATGCCGGCCCGCGTCCCGAACGTCGAATACGACAGCGGCGAGATCGTGCGCAGGGTCTCATCGACGAGACCCTACATCTCCTTCAAGGGACGCTTCTGGAAGGTTCCACAGGCCTTCGCGCGCGAACAGCTTGCCATCCGGCCGCTGGATCGCGACGGTCACTACGGAATCTTCTTCGCCAGCTGGCAGGTCGCATCGATCGACTTGACCAATGGCCAACCTGTCAGTGATGTGTCCGAACAGGTGTCAGCCATGTCTCCGGACTAAACAACAAGCCCGGCCATGACGGCGCGAAAGAATCGGTTCATTCCATATGCGATTGCCCTGCCCGCAAGCGGGAGAGGGAGCCCTTGCATCGTGCGTCCCTAACGCTTCGTCCCCTTCACCGCCGCCTCAAGGCTCGCCTTCGCCGACCCTGGCTTGAGCGGCTTCGGCTGGCTTTCATGCGGCGCCCAGCCGGAGAGCCAGACGATGTCGAAGGTGGCGCGGATGCGGCCGTCGGGATCGGCGAAGCGCTCGCCGTAGATCTGCGCCATCCGCAGCATGGTGGCGCGGCGGGTTAAGGTGTGACGGCGCTCGCGCAGCACATTGGTCGCGCCCATCCGCCGCAAATCGGCCATCAGCGCGAACGCACTGGCATAGCGCACCACGACGCGGTCGACGTCAGTCACCGGCAGCGCGAATCCCGCGCGCTGCAGCAGCGCGCCGATATCGCGTAGATCGGCGAACGGCGCGACGCGCGGCGAGGCCCCGCCCTCGCACTCGGCCTCCGCCGCGGCAAAGCTCTGCCGCAGCTCGGTCAGCGTATCGCCGCCGAGCATCGCCGCGAGCAATAGCCCGTCCGGCTTCAGCCCCCGGCGGATCTGCGCCAGCACGCCCGGCAGGTCGTTGACGAACTGGAAGGCGAGCGCGGAGACCACAAGATCGCGCGACTCCGGCGCCAGGCCGAGCGCTTCCTCCTCGCTGAAGCCGATCGCATCGACCGCGGCGACACGCCCGCGCAGGGCGTCCGCGAGCCCGTTGCCCGGCGTCCAGACATCGGCCGCCGCGGAAAAGCTGCGTGACACCGCCAGCAAGCGGTCCGCCATGTCTTCGCTGGCACGCTCGAGCAGGAATGTCGCCGCGCCCTCGCGCCGCGCGCGTGCCAGCCGCGCGCCGAGCAAGGCGCGGTCGAACAGGATGGGGGCGGTCGGCGGGTTCGGTGTCATGCCGGCTGGTTACGCCGGACCGCCGTCGCAGGCAATGCGCCTTGAGCCTGCATTGATCAAACGCTAGCCTCGCCGCCATGGACGCCGAGGCATCACCGACACGCTCCATTACCGGTCACGTCCACCGCGCGCTCGGCGCGATCGGGAGCGCGTGGCTGCGCACCGCGCGGCTGGCGCTCGATATCGCGCTGCCGACGCTATGCGTTTCGTGCCGCGAGCCGGTCGATGGCGAGGGGGTGTGCGCGGCCTGCTGGGCCAGATTGTCGTTCATCGCGCCGCCGTTCTGCCCGCGGCTCGGGATTCCCTTCGTCTACGATCCGGGGCCCGAGTTGCTGTCGATGGAGGCGATCGCCAATCCGCCGGCCTACCAGCGCGCCCGCGCCGCGGTGCGCTATGACGACGTCGCGCGCACGCTGGTGCACGCATTGAAATACCAGGATCGCACCGATCTGGCGCCGACAATGGGTCGCTGGATGGCGCGGGCGGGGAAGGAATTGCTCGCCGACGCCGATCTGCTGGTTCCGGTTCCTCTGCATTGGCGGCGCGGCTGGAGCCGGCGCTACAACCAGTCCGGGGCGCTCGCCAAGGTGATCGCGCTCCAGAGCGGCGTCAAAATGGCTGCCGAAGCGCTGCGGCGCATCCGCGCCACCGAGCAGCAGATCGGGCTGTCACGCAAGGACCGCGCCAGCAATGTCCAGGGCGCATTCGGGGTCGCCGATGAACGCAAGGCTGACGTCCAGGGCCGCCGCGTGATCCTGGTCGACGACGTCCTGACCTCGGGAGCGACAGTGGACGCCTGCGCGCGGGCGCTGCTCCGCGCCAAAGCCGCGCAGGTCGACGTGCTGGTGTTTGCCCGGGTTGTCGATACCCACCGCGCTCCCATATAATCTGACATTCTGGTTCAACCGAGCGCACCATGACCGCTGCCATTGAAATCTACACCCGCCCGGGCTGCGGTTATTGCAGCGCGGCCAAATCGCTTTTGACGCGCAAGAACGCCGCGTTCACCGAATTGAGCGTCGCCAGCAACCCGGCCTATCGCGACGAGATGTATGGCCGCGCCGGTGCCGGCTCGACCTTCCCGCAGATCTTCATCGGCAAGACCCATGTCGGCGGCTGCGACGAGCTCTACGCGCTCGACCGCGAGGGCAAGCTCGACGGCCTGCTCAGCAACGGAGGCGGCGCCTGATGACGGAGAACATTTTCACCGCCGCCATGGTGCAGATGCGCACCGGATTGCTGCCGGAGCCGAGCCTCGAGCAGGGCACGCGGCTGATCCGCGAGGCGGCGGCGCAGGGTGCCAAGTACGTGCTGACCCCCGAGGTCAGCAACATGATGCAGCTCAACCGCAAGGCGCTGTTCGAGCATTTGGCGAGCGAAGAAGACGATACGTCGCTCAAGGCGTATCGCGCGCTGGCCGCCGAACTGAAGATCCACCTGCATATCGGCTCGCTGGCGCTGCGGTACTCGCCGGAGAAGGCGGTCAACCGTTCGTTCCTGATCGGGCCCGAGGGCAATCTGCTCGCGAGCTACGACAAGATCCATATGTTCGATATCGATCTGCCGGGCGGCGAAAGCTATCGCGAATCGGCCAATTATCAGCCCGGCGAGACCGCCGTGATCTCCGACCTGCCCTGGGGCCGGATCGGACTCACGATCTGCTACGACGTGCGCTTCCCGGCGCTGTATCGCGCGCTGGCCGAAGCCGGCGCATCGTTCCTCACCGTGCCGTCCGCCTTCACCCGCAAGACCGGCGAAGCGCATTGGCACACGCTGCTGCGCGCCCGCGCCATCGAGACCGGCTGCTTCGTGTTCGCAGCGGCGCAGGCCGGCCTGCATGAGAACAAGCGCGAGACCTTCGGGCATTCGCTGATCATCGACCCCTGGGGCGAGATCCTCGCCGAGGGCGGCGTCGAGCCGGGCGTGTTCCTGGCCGAGATCGATCCGGCCAAGGTCGAGACCGCACGCAAGACCGTTCCCTCGTTGCAGCATGGCAGGCGTTTCGGCATTGCCGACCCCAAGGCCGGCCCGGAGCATCTGCACCTCGTCCGGGGTTCGGCATGATCCGCTACACGCTGCGCTGCGAGCGCGGCCACCAGTTCGAGAGCTGGTTCCAGAGCTCCGCGGCCTATGAATCGCAGGAGCGGCGTCACTTGATCGATTGCCCGTCGTGCGGCTCGAGCAAGATCGAGCGCGCGATCATGGCGCCGCAGGTCGTCAGCAAGAAGGGCCGCGAACCGGCCCAGCCGGCGCCGGCCGCGCCCGTCGAGGCAGCGGCGAGCGAGTCGACGTCGCTGATGATGGCGCAGGAGCGCGAGCTGCGCAGCAAGCTGAAGGAGCTGCGCGACCACATCGTGAAGAACGCCGACAATGTCGGCGACCGCTTCCCGAACGAAGCGCGCAAGATGCACTACGGCGACATCGAGCACCGGCCGATCTATGGCGAAGCCTCGCCCGAGGAGGCCCGCGCGCTGATCGACGAAGGCGTCGAGGTCTCGCCGCTGCCGACGCTGCCGGAAGACCGGAATTGACGCGCAGCGTCATTCCGGGGCACGCGAAGCGTGAACCCGGAATCTCGCGCCGCAACCTCGAGATTCCGGGTTCGGTGCTGCGCACCGCCCCGGAATGACAATCTGGGAAGAGCATGCCCCCCGACTCCTTCTCCTCCTGGCAGGTCTGGGCGTTTCTTTCCGCCGTGTTCGCCGCGCTGACCGCGATCTTCGCTAAGGTGGGCGTCGAGGGCATCAACTCCGATCTCGCCACCCTGATCCGCACCGTGGTCGTGCTCATCACGCTGTCGGCCATCCTGTTCGCGACCGGGCAATTCACCCAGTCCGGGCCGATCTCGGCGAAGAGCTGGCTGTTCCTGCTGCTGTCCGGGCTCGGCACCGGCGCGTCATGGATCTGCTATTTCCGCGCGCTCAAGCTTGGACCAGCCACACTCGTCGCACCGATCGACAAGCTCAGCGTGGTGCTGGTGGCGCTGTTCGGCGCGGTCTTCCTCGGCGAGCGCCCCTCGGCCTATGGCTGGATCGGGATCGCGCTGATCTCCGCCGGAGCGGTGCTGGTCGCGGTGAAAGGCTGATAGCGTTTTCGAGCGAAGTGGGCACCGGTTCGCGCGAAGAAAACGCGTCAAACAAGAGTCTACGCGGCGATCAGCAGCGCGACGCCGATCACGATCAGGACGATGCCGAACACCTCGCGCAGCGAGAACGGCTGCTTGAGCGAGAAATACGCCACGCCCTGCGCGAACAGCACCTCGATCAGCGCCAGCGTGCGCACATTGGCGGCGGCGGTGAGCGCGAACGCCAGGAACCAGAATTGCGATGAGAACGCGCCCATGAAGCCCGCGAACATCGAGGGCCGCCACAGCTTGAGGATCGACCTCAGCACGTCGGGCGCGCGCAGCAACAGATAGACCGACAGGATCAGCGTCTGCACGAGGAGGCTCCACATCAGCGTGTAGGAGGCCGCCGTGACAAATGAGACTGAGGGCACCGCGATGATCGCGCCGCGAAAGCTCACCGCCGAGATCGCGAACACCGCGGCGGCGCCGAGGCCGAGCACGGTCGGGCGCAGGTCGGCAAAGCTCTTCTGCCCGCCGGGCCGCAGCGCGGTGATGACGACGCCGATGGTCGCGATCACGATCGCGATCACCTTGGTCGTGGTGAGATGGTCGCCGAGGAAGATGAAGCCGAAGATCGCGGTCTGGATCGCCTCGGTCTTCATGTAGGCCGTGGTGACGACGAAAGAGCGGTCGTTCATCGCCAGCAGCATGAAGCCGGTGCCGACGATCTGGCTGAGCGCGCCGGTTACCAGCCACGGCCAGAACGCGGCCGCCGGCCACGGCACGCGATCGCCGGTCAGCAGCACCGCCAGCGCGAAGAACACCACCGAGAACGGCAGGCCGAACAGGAAACGGATATTGGTCGCGCCCCAGGTCCCGAGCGGCCCGGTCAGATGCCGCTGCATCGCATTGCGCGCCACCTGCCCGAACGCGGCGACGATGGTGAAGGGAATCCAGAGCGAGGCGATCGTGAACATGGGGGATAAGGAAAGCATGCCGGCGGGAGTACACGCCCAGCGTGCCGATTGCCGCTGACGCGGTCAACCGAGTGGGCGCATGACAGGCCTGCGCGATGTCCACAAACTTCCGTCGCCCGGATGAAGCGAAGCGCAATCCGGGGCCAGCTCATCCGCGGACGAAGCAGTCCCGGATTACGCTACGCTCCATCCGGGCTACGCATTCTGCTTTCGCAGGGACGACACCTGTTGTGTGGCCGAGACCGTGGTATCTAACTCACACCTCTTCCGCCACCACCATGTAGTTCACGTCCATGTCGGTCGACACGGTCCATTTGTCGGCGAGCGGGTTGTAGACCACGCCGGCCTGCTCGGTGACGGTGAGGTTGACGTCGCCGAGATAGCGCTCGAGCTCGGCGGGAGTGACGAACTTGCTCCACTCATGGGTGCCGCGCGGCAGCCAGCGCAGCACGTATTCGGCGCCGACGATCGCCAGCGCGAAGCTCTTCCAGTTGCGGTTCAGGGTCGAGACCACCATCAGCCCGCCGGGCTTGAGCATGACCGCGCAGCGCTTGATGAAGGCGCCGACGTCGTTGACGTGCTCGACCACCTCCATCGCCAGCACGATGTCGAAGCGCTCGCGGGCGTCCATCTCCTCCACCGTGGTGCAGCGGTAGTCGATCGACAGATGGCCCTTGTCGGCGTGCAGTTTCGCGGCAGCGATGTTGGTGGCGGAGGGATCGATCCCGATCACCTGGGCCCCTAACCTCGTGAACGGCTCGCACAACAGGCCGGCGCCGCAGCCGATGTCGAGCAGGCGCAGGCCGGACAGGCAGCTGAGGCTCTTGGCGTTGCGCTCGAACTTGCGGCAGGCGGCGTCGCGGATATAGGTCAGGCGCAGCGGGTTGATCTTGTGCAGCGGCGCCATCTTGCCGCGCGGATCCCACCATTCATCGGACAGTTTCGAGAATTTCGCGACCTCGGCCGGATCGACCGAGCTGGCGGAGGCATTGGTGGAGGAACCGGAAAGAGTTGATTGCGTGGCCATGATTGCGCGCGCCCCTATCGCGCGGTGATCGAATTGCGGAACGACAGCGGCGCGGCGATGGTCCTGATGGTCTCGATGCCCTCGCCGACGCCGCGGATGGTGACGTCGCCATAGTTGAGCAGGCGCCCCATGATGCTCTGGTTGACGTCGACGCTCTCGACCTTGTCGAGGCTCATCTCGAAGGTGCGCCGCTTGATGAAGCCGCTCTTGTGCACCACGCGGAAATTGGTGACGTCGGTTTCGGTGGTCCAGCGGTGGAACCAGGCCGCGGCGGTCCAGTACAGTGCCGCGACCGCAACCACGGCGGCGGCGGCAAAGCAGGCCATCACGAGGCCGTCGACCGTCGTCATCCGCGACAGGATCAGCAGCGCCAGCACCACGATCCAGGCCCCGATCGCCGGCAAATAGAACATCCAGTGCGCATTGGTGGAATACAGCACCTTCTCGCCAGGCTGCAGGATCTCGTCGATATAACGTCCCATCCAATCCGCCTTCGAGTTGCCCCGTGTTACCCGTGCGCCACAACCCGCCCGCAACCGGTCAAAACACCCCCAAAAGACACTCGAGGGCCCCCTACCTACCGGCTTGCCCCCGGGCGCGGCGCTATGTATACGCGCGTTTCGGTCCCCGCGCTTGCGGTTTTCGGCGTGGGTTAACCTACTTATCCTCTTAAAGGAATAGACGCGTCGTCATGGGCCGCCTCGTGATGAAATTCGGCGGTACATCCGTCGCCAATATCGATCGTATCCGCAACGTCGCGCAGCATGTGAAGCGCGAGGTCGACGCGGGCCACGAGGTCGCCGTCGTCGTCTCCGCGATGTCCGGCAAGACCAATGAGCTGGTGGCCTGGTGCACCGATGCCTCGCCGATGCACGACGCGCGCGAATATGACGCGGTGGTCGCCTCCGGCGAACAGGTCACTTCGGGCCTGCTCGCGATCGTGCTGCAGGGCATCGGCATCCAGGCGCGCTCCTGGCAGGGCTGGCAGATCCCGATCAAGACCTCGGAGGCGCATGCCTCGGCGCGCATCGTCGATATCGACGGCACCGAGATCATCACCCGCTTCAAGGAGCGCAAGGAAGTCGCCGTGATCGCCGGCTTCCAGGGCATCAATCCCGATACCGGCCGCATCACCACGCTCGGCCGCGGCGGCTCGGACACCTCGGCGGTGGCGATCGCCGCCGCGCTGCGCGCCGACCGCTGCGACATCTACACCGACGTCGACGGCGTCTACACCACCGATCCCCGCGTGGTGCCGAAGGCGCGCCGGCTCGACAAGATCGCCTTCGAGGACATGCTGGAACTGGCCTCGCAGGGCGCCAAGGTGCTGCAGGTTCGCTCGGTGGAACTCGGCATGGTGCACAACATGCCGATCTTCGTGCGCTCCAGCTTCGACAAGCCAGAGGATATCGACCCGCACGCCAACCAGCCGCCGGGCACGCTGATCTGCAGCGAGGAGGAAATCATGGAAATGCACGTCGTCACCGGCATCGCCTTCTCCAAGGACGAAGCCCAAATTTCCGTGCGCCAGATCGAGGACAAGCCCGGCGTCGCCGCCGCGATCTTCGGGCCGCTCGCGGATGCCAATATCAATGTCGACATGATCGTGCAGAACGTGTCCGAGGACGGCAAGACCACCGACCTCACCTTCACCGTTCCGGCCGGCGACTATAACCGCGCCAAGGACACGATTACCGCCGCCAAGGCCAAGATCGGCTACGCCCGTCTCGACACCGCGACCGACGTCGCCAAGGTCTCGGTGATCGGCAGCGGCATGCGCAGCCATGCGGGCGTCGCGGCGAAGGCGTTCAAGGCGCTGGCCGACCGCAACATCAACATCCGCGCCATCACCACCTCCGAGATCAAGTTCTCGGTCCTGATCGACGCCGCCTACACCGAGCTTGCGGTCCGCACGCTGCACACGCTGTACGGCCTCGACCAGGCGTAGGTCTTTGGGAGCCCTCTCCCCTTGTGGGAGAGGGTGGGTTCGATGCGGGAGCATCGAAACCGGGTGAGGGGCCTGTCTCCGTGGATGGAGACCCCTCGCCCGTCGCGGACCTTGCATAGCCGATGCCCAGCATCGGCGTCTTCCAGGGACGGCGGCCTGTGCGCCGCCTACGGACACCTTCTCCCACAAGGGGAGAAGGGAAGAGGGTCACCTAGCCGCGCCCCGGAGTTAGAATTTCTCTTAGCGGGCGCAGCATTGGGCTGACGCAGACGTTATTTGCTACTGGCAGGCGTTTTGCTTGGCAAAGCAAGCCTCGATTGGCTATACGGCCAGTCAGGTAGGCTGTCGCAAACTGTGGCACAGTTTCGGTGATCGCGAATCGGCGGGAACTGGCGAGCGGCGACACCGAATGACTAAAATTGTTGTTTTTGACGAGTTTTGCGCCAGCGGCCGGCCGCACCGGTGCGCTGGCTTCGCGGGGAGGGACTGAAACACATGCGGAGCGCGTCGGGAGGCCCCCGCATCCTGTTGAGACGGCTCCGCGAGACCATGGCGGAGCAAGTCTCCGCCCAGGAGCGGCTCGACAAGATCGTGGTGCTGATCGCGGCCAACATGGTGGCCGAGGTCTGCTCGTGCTACGTGCTGCGCATCGACAACACCCTCGAGCTCTACGCCACCGAAGGTCTGAACCGCGACGCCGTCCACCGCACCGTGATGAGCGCGCATGAAGGCCTGGTCGGCCTCGTCGCCAGCGAGGCGACGCCGCTCAATCTGTCCGACGCGCAAAGCCATCCGGCCTTCGCCTACCGCCCGGAGACCGGCGAAGAGGCCTACCACTCGTTCCTCGGCGTGCCGATCCTGCGCGCCGGCAACACGCTCGGCGTGCTCGTGGTGCAAAACCGCGCCAAGCGCACCTATGTCGAGGAAGAGGTCGAGGCGCTCCAGACCACCGCCATGGTGCTGGCGGAGATGATCGCCTCCGGCGAGCTTGCTGCGCTGGCGCAGCCCGGCGCCGAGCCCGCCGCGCGGCACTCGCTGCACAAGACCGGCGCGGTACTCTCCGACGGCATCGCGCTCGGCCATGTCGTGCTGCATGAGCCGCGCGTCGTGATCACCAACTACATCGCCGAGGATCTGCCGAAGGAGATCAAGCGGCTCGACACCGCGCTCGCCAATTTGCGCGCCGATCTCGACCGCATGCTGGAGCGCGGCGACGTCGCCGACGGCGGCGAGCACCGCGAGGTGCTGGAAGCCTACCGCATGTTCGCCAACGACCAGGGCTGGTCGCACAAGCTGCATGAGGCGGTCGCCACCGGCCTCACCGCGGAAGCCGCCGTCGAGCGCGTGCAGTCCGACACCCGCGCGCGCATGCTGCGCTCGACCGATCCCTATCTGCGCGACCGCCTGCACGACCTCGAGGATCTCGGCCATCGCCTGATGCGGCAGCTGGTCGGCCAGGACCATGCGCCGTCGCGCGAGCAGCTGCCCGACAACGCCATCCTGATCGCCCGCGCGATGGGCCCGGCGGCGCTGCTCGACTATGACCGCAAGCGGCTGCGCGGCCTGGTGCTGGAGGAAGGCACCGCGAATTCCCACGTCTCGATCGTGGCGCGCGCGCTGGGCATTCCCGCGGTCGGCGAGGTGCCGAACGCGCCAGGCATCGCCGATCCGGGCGACGCCATCATCGTCGACGGCATTTCCGGCGAGATCTATGTCCGCCCCTCGACCGAGATCGAATCCGCCTATGCCGAGCGCGTCCGGTTCCGGGCGCGGCGGCAGGCGCAATATTCGGCGCTGCGCGACAAGGCCTGCGTGACCAAGGACGGCCAGCCGATCGAGCTTCTGATCAATGCCGGCCTGACTATCGACCTGCCGCATATCGACGACACCGGCAGCGCCGGCATCGGCCTGTTCCGCACCGAATTGCAGTTCATGGTGAGCCCAAACCTGCCGCGCTCGAGCGACCAGCTCGCGCTGTACCGCACCGTGCTCGACGCCGCAGGCTCCAAGCCCGTCACCTTCCGCACGCTCGACATCGGCGGCGACAAGGCGCTGCCCTATATGGAGACCGTGATCGAGGAAAATCCCGCGCTCGGCTGGCGCGCGATCCGGCTCGGCCTCGACCGGCCCGGCCTGCTGCGCGGCCAGATCCGCGCGCTGCTGCGCGCCGGCGGCGGCCGCGCGCTGAAGATCATGTTCCCGATGATCTCTGATATCGCCGAGTTCGATCAGGCCAAGGCGATCGTCGAGCGCGAGCTGACCTATCTGCGCCAGCACGGCCATTCGCTGCCCGAGCGGATCGATATCGGCACCATGGTCGAGGTGCCGGCGCTGCTCTACCAGCTCGACGAGCTGCTGAAGAAGGTCGACTTCGTCTCGGTCGGCTCCAACGACCTGTTCCAGTTCCTGTTTGCGGTCGACCGCGGCAATGCCAAGGTCTCCGAACGTTTCGACATCCTGTCGGCGCCGATCCTGCGCGCGCTGCGCGACATCGTGCGCAAGGCCAAGGCGGCGAAGAAGGCCGCCTCGCTGTGCGGCGAGATGGCCTCGAAGCCGATCGGCGCGCTGGCGCTGATCGCGATCGGCTACCGTTCGCTTTCATTGTCGGCAACCGCGCACGGCCCGGTCAAGGCGCTGATCCTCGACCTCGATGCCAAGAAGGCCGAGGCGATGATCAATCCGCTGCTGGATGCGCCGGTCGGCAGCGTCTCGATCCGCGCGGCGCTGACGAAGTTTGCGGAAACCGAGGGGCTGGCCTTGTAGCGACGCTGCCGTCGCCGCTGCCGCCCTTCCGTACCTTCCGCAATTCGAGATACCGCCATGCTACCCGAAGCCAAACTCGACGTCCTGCTCGCCCATCATGCCTCGCTCGAGGCCGAGCTGCTCGGCGAGGTCAAGTCCGAGCGCTATGTGCAGATCACGCGCGAGCTCGCCGAGCTCAACCCGCTGATCGATGCAGTGAAGCTCTATCGTTCTGCGCGTAGTGAACTCGCCGATACCGAGGCGATGCTGGCCGACGCCGGGACCGATCCCGAGATGCGCAGCATGGCGGAAGCCGAGCTGGAAACGCTGCAGGCGCGGCTCGGCGAGCTCGAGCAGGAGATCCGGATCGCGCTGTTGCCGAAAGACGCGATGGACGACCGCAACGTGATGCTGGAAATCCGCGCCGGCACCGGCGGCGACGAGGCCTCGCTGTTCGCCGGCGACTTGTTCCGGATGTATGAGCGCTTCGCGTCCTTGCAGGGCTGGAAGGTCGAGGTGATCTCGGCGAGCGAAGGCACCGTCGGCGGCTACAAGGAAATCATCGCCGAGGTGCAGGGCCGCGGCGCGTTCGCCAAGCTGAAATTCGAATCCGGTGTGCACCGCGTGCAGCGCGTGCCCGACACCGAGACGCAGGGCCGCATCCACACCTCGGCCGCCACGGTCGCCGTGCTGCCGGAGGTCGAGGACGTCGACGTCGATATCAAGGACACCGACTTGAGGATCGAGACCATGCGCGCGGGCGGCGCCGGCGGCCAGCACGTCAACAAGACCGAATCGGCGATCCGCATCACCCATCTGCCGACCGGCATCGTCGTGATGATGCAGGACAGTCGCTCGCAGCACAAGAACCGGGCGTCGGCGATGAACATCCTGCGCTCGCGCATCTACGATGCCGAGCGCCAGCGCGTCGATGCGGCGCGCTCCGCCGACCGCAAGGAGAAGGTCGGCTCCGGCGACCGCTCCGAGCGCATCCGCACCTACAATTTCCCGCAAGGGCGAGTCACCGACCATCGCATCAACCTGACGCTCTACAAGCTGCCGCAGGTGATCGCGGGCGAAGCGCTCGGCGAACTGATCGATGCGCTGACCACCGAGCACCAGGCGGCACAACTCGCCGCGCAGGGCGCCGCGGCCTGACGCGCGCCGCCGCTTGCGCCGGCGGATGCTGCGCTCAGTCCTCTCCGGAAGACGGCGAAGACTTCAGCAAGCGGCGCAACGCCGGGCTCGCGACGCGGCGCAGCTCCTCGATGTTCTTCTTCGAGACCGCCTGGAGCTTCTGCTCACCCTTTGCCGTCAGCTTGAGCTGAACCCGCCGCGCGTCGTCGGGATCGGCAAGGCGGCTGACCAGCCCGAGCTTTGCCATGCGGTTCATCAGCTCGACGGCGGAGTGATGCCGGATCAGCAGGAACCGCGCGATGTCACCGACGGTCGGCGGACCGGGGTCGACGAAACCCTTGATGCCGAGCAGCGCCTGGTGCTGCCGCGGCGTCATTCCGGCCTTCCGGGCGCCCTCCTCGCTGAATGCAAGAAACCGGCGCAGCTCGTAGCGAAACTGCGCAAGCGCCCGGTAGTCCACCGGCGCGGCCGCCGCCTTGCGTTTCGTTGCGCCGGTTGGCGCTCGTCGTTGCTTTGGTTGCGGCATTCAGTCGTCCTGCTGCTGGCTCGCTCCGCCGGACGGCAGACGCCGTGCAACGCTATCAAGCCCGCGCCGGACGCACCATACTACCGGCCGCCCTTCCACTCATGTTTTCAACGGTTTGACGATCGAGCGGCGGGGCCGCGCAAGCTCAGGGCTGCGGCCAGTGATCGTAGGTCGAGCTCAATATTTTCAGCAGCACGATCTGGAACGCGACCGGAATCCGCGGGCTCCTGCGGCGAATGGATTTCTCCAGCGCCTCGGTGATCTCGCTCTTGGTGAGATGCCCGGCCGAGGCACGCGCGACCAGATCGCCCCAGACCTCCGACAACGACTTGCCGGTGTGATGCGGAGACGGGATCGTTATCCCGCGCGTCTCGGCCCAAGCGATGATCTCGCGCATGGTTTGCCGTCCGCAATTTCGCGCGGTCGCGAGATGGCGCGCGGTGAGCAGGCGCAACAGATCGTCCGTCGGTGTCCAGCCGACCTTCGGCGGCACTTCGTCGAGCAGCTCTACCGCCAGCTCCTTCAGGACGTTGATCGCGCGGATGCTCAGGCTGCCCGATTGCCCGGCGCCACCGTGCTCGGACACGGCGTGCTCTCCGGCATTTCCGGTGCGACTTGAAGGCTCCTGGATCATCGCTCCCTCACTTACAGGACCCGCCCCCGGTCGGTAAACCCTCGATACATCGTAGAACGATATTAATTCTATCGTAGGCCGATATGATTCGACGAAAGGTGACATTGACTAAATATGCCGGTGGGGAATTGTAGCTGTGACAGGCTGCTCGATTGCAGCCCGCGCATCGTGCCGCCGATCGATCCGATCAGGCGACGAGTGAGCATGCGCGCCAACAATCAATATAATTGGAGGATACTGAGCGATGAGCACCAAGGATTTTCGGCCGGGCAGTGCCCCGAACGTTTCGCGCCGCACTTTGCTGCAAGCCGGCGCGGGCCTGATCGGCGGCAGCGTGCTGCCGGCCTCGATCGCATCGCGGGCATTCGCCGAGGACCACCCGGCGATCGGAACCTATCCCGCTGGCACGTCGGGCTCTTCGGCGTTCATCGGCATCTCGGTCCCGCGCACCGGCACCTATGCGGTGCAGGGCGAGGATGAACTCAAGGGCTACCAGCTCGCGATCGAGCACATCAACAGCGGCCACGAGCTGATCAAGAAGATCTCGCCGAAGACCAGCAAGGGCGTGCTCGGCAAGGAGTTGAAATTCGGCGTCGCGGATTCCGCGGCGAAGCCGAACGAGGCCGTGCAGGCGCAGCAGCGCTTCATCTCCGAGAACAAGGCGGTGATGATCACGGGCGGCACGTCGAGCGCGGTCGCGGTGGCGCTGAACAAGCTGGCGCAGCGCGAGAAGGTGATCTTCGTCTGCGGCATTTCCGGCTCCAACGACACCACCGGCAAGGATTGCGTGCGCTACGGCTTCCGCCAGAACTTCTTCGGCCAGACCGCCGCGGCGGCGATCGCGCCGGTGCTGATCAAGCAGTTCGGCAAGAACAAGAAGGCCGCCTACCTGACGCCCGACTACACCTACGGCCACACCGTCACCAAGTCGATGCAGGACTACCTCGCCCAGGCGGGCTGGACCACCGTCACCAACCAGGTCTCGCCGCTCGGCGCGCCGGACTATTCGTCCTATCTGCTCAACGTCGCGAACTCCGGCGCCGACGTGCTGATCAACGTCAACTGGGGTCACGATGCCGTGCTGTCGACGCAGCAGGCCAAGCAGTTCGGCGTGCTCGATAAGATGAAGCTCGTGGTGCCCTACCAGGTGCCGTTCATCGCCCGCGAGACCGGCGGCCTGATGCAGGGCGTCTACGCCGCGACCGACTATTGGTGGACCATCGAGGACAAGTATCCGCTGGCCAAGATGTTCAACGAGGCCTTCGAGAAGAAGTACGGCTACAAGCCGGAATGGGGCGCCGAGAACGCCTATGTCAGCTTCGCGCACTGGGCCCGCATGGTCGAGGAAGCCGGCAGCTTCTATCCGCCCGACGTCATCAAGGCCTACGAGAAGGGCGAGACACTGCCTTCGCTGGTCGGCGACGTCCACTATCGCCCCGAGGATCACCAGTGCGTCCGCCCCGTCGTCATCGTCCGCGGCAAGATGGAAAAGGAGATGAAGAACAAGGAGGACTATTACGAGGTGGTCGAGATCGTCCCCGGCGACGGCCTGATGCAGAAGCCGGACGCGTTCGGCTGCCATCTCGGCGACTACACCTGATTAACGTGGGAAGACTCGGCGCCGTGGGCGGGGCGACCCGGCCCGCGGCGCCGCTTTTCTCGGAACGCATCCTCCATCGACTAGGCCAGATATACGGCTGAGTGAACGCGCGCCATGATCAACTGGCCAAATTTCGTCTCGCAACTTTTCAACGGACTGGCGCTCGGCGCGCTGCTAGCGCTGATCAGCTCCGGATTGACGATCATCTACGGCACGCTCGGGGTGCTCAACCTCGCCCACGGCGCCATGTTCATGATCGGCGGCTACGCCGGATATGTGGCCTATTCCTACACCGGCTCGTTCATTCTCGCCGTAATCGCAGGCTCGCTGTTCGTGATGGTGCTCGGGATTGCGATGGAGCGGATCATTATCCGCCACTTCTACCACCGCCCGCATGAGGACCAGCTCCTGGTCACGTTCGGCCTCGGCATCTGCTTCGTCGAGATCGTGCGGCTGATCTTCACCAGCCAGTCGCAGGTGGTGCCGCCGCCGGCGATGCTGCAGGGCATCACCTCGCTCGGCTTCCTGTTCTACCCGACCTATCGGCTTGCGGTGGTCGGCATCGTCGCGGTCGCGCTCGGCGCGCTGTTCCTGATCCTGTACCGCACCCGGCTCGGCATGATCGTGCGCGCCGGCATCGAGGATTCGGTGATGGTCGATTCGCTCGGCATCAACGTCTACCGCGTCTTCATGATCGTGTTCGGCATCGGCGCGATGGCCGCAGGCTTCGCCGGCATCATCAATGCACCGGTGGTGTCGCTGACGCCGGGCGTCGGCGACGACATCCTGGTCGAGACCTTCGTGGTGGTGGTGATCGGCGGCGTCGGCTCGTTTCCCGGCGCCATCCTCGGCGGGCTGATCGCCGGCGAGATCATCAGCATCACCTCGATGTTCAACCCCGGTTACGCCTACGTCATGCTGTTCGCGGCGATGACGCTCGTGCTGGTGCTCAGACCGCATGGCCTGCTCGGCACGCAGGGCCGCGAATGACGACGGATATCTAGATGCTTAAACAGCGCCCATACCTGATCGAATTCCTGACCGCCGCCGGACTGATCGTCGCGCCCTTCGTGCTGCCGTGGCTCGGCTTCGCGCCCAACACGGTGAACCGGATCCTGGTCTGGGGCCTGTTCGGCCTCGGCTTCGACATCCTATTCGGCTTCACCGGCCTGCTGTCGTTCGGCCAGTCGGCCTTCTACGGAACCGGGGGCTTCGTCGCGGCCTATCTGCTGACGCGCGCCGGCTTTCCCTACGTCGTGCTCGCGCTCGTCATCGGCATGATCGCGGCCGCCGCTACCGGCTATCTGATCGGCCTGATCGCACTGCGCCGCACCGGCATCTATTTCGCAATGATCACGGTGGCGATCGCCGAGGTGTTCTTCTTCGTCGAGTTCAATCCGCTGTCGGACTTCACCGGCGGCGAGAACGGGCTGCCGGGCGTGCCGACCCCGAGCTTCAATCTCGGCTTCACCACGCTGCACTTCACCACCGGCTGGTCGCTCTACCAGTTCCTGGCGCTGTGCTACTTCATCGGCGTCGTGATCGCGCTGCGCATCGTGCGCTCGCCGGTCGGCGCCGTGTTCAGCGCGATCCGCGACAATCCGCTGCGCGCCACCGCAGTCGGCCACAACATCCACGGCTACAAGCTCACCGCTTTCGTGATCGCCGCCGCCTATGCCGGCTTTGCCGGCGGGCTGCTCGGCGTGCTGCAGGCCTTCATGCCACCCGACGCGTTCACCTTCGATACGTCGGGCCAGCTCGTGATGCAGACCGCGATCGGCGGCCGCGGCACGCTGTTCGGGCCGCTGGTCGGCGCCGCGGTGTGGCTGTCGCTGCAGGACTTCCTGCAGGCGGCGCTCGGGCTCGGCGCGGCCTGGAAGCTGGTGCTCGGCATCGTGTTCGTGCTGCTGGTGTGCTTCCTGCGCCGCGGCATCATCGGCGGCCTCGCCGATCTCTACCGCCTCCTGACCGGACAGCGCGGCGCCAAGGAGCCGGAGGAGAGCGCACCCGAGGTCGTCGCCGTGGCAAGCGAGCGGCACGCCACGGCGCCCGCCGCGCCGAAGCCGGTGGCGGCTCGTGCCGGCGGCAGTCCGTCCGGCCCGATCCTCCAGGCCAGGGGCCTGACCAAGCGCTATGGCGGCCTGCTCGCCAACAGCGACATCGACTTCACCGTCAATCACGGCGAGCTGCGCGGCATCATCGGCCCGAACGGCGCCGGCAAGTCGACCTTCTTCAAGATGCTGACCTGCGAGGTGCACCCGACCTCGGGCACCATCCTGTTCGAGGGCCGCGACATCACCGGCATGAACGTCACCGACGTCTGTCAGCTCGGCCTGACCAAGAGCTACCAGGTCAACCAGCTGTTCGCCGGGCTGACAGTGCGCGAGAATCTGGTGATCGCGGCGCTGTCGGCGCTGCGCGGCAAGTTCAAGCTCGACCTGTTCCGCAGCATCGACAGCATCCCCGGCCTGTCCGAGCGCGTGCAGCAGACGCTCGAGCTGGTCAATCTGACATCGAGGCCCGATACGCCGGTGTCCGAGCTCGCCTATGGCGAGAAGCGGCGGCTGGAGATCGGGCTGGCGCTGGCGACGTCGCCGAGCCTGTTGCTGCTGGACGAGCCGCTCGCCGGCATGAGCCCGCGCGAACGCGTCGAGACCGTCAAGCTGCTGAAGTCGATCAGCCAGGGCCGCACCATGATCATCATCGATCACGACATGGATGCGCTGTTCGAGCTCGCCGAGCGCGTCACCGTGCTGCAGGAGGGCCGCGTGCTGGTCGAGGGAACGCCGGAAGAGATCAAGACCAACTCGACCGTCCAGGAAGCCTATCTTGGCGGCGTGCATGGAGTGCTCGCCGCATGAGCCTGCTCGAGGTCAATGGACTGAACAGCTATTACGGGGATTCCCACATCCTGTTCGACGTCTCGATGCGCGTCGAGCGCAATGAGGTGGTGGCGCTGCTCGGACGTAACGGCGCCGGCAAGAGCACGACGCTGAAGAGCCTGATGGGCGTCGTCACCCCGCGCCGCGGCTCAGTGATGTTCGACGGCGTCGAGATCTCCGGCCGGAAGAGCCACAAGATCGCGCAGGCCGGCATGCAGCTGGTCCATGAGGAGCGCCGCATCTTCGGCAGCCTGAGCGTCGAGGAGAACCTCGTGATCGCCGGCCTGACCGCCTCGCAGCGCTGGCCGCTCGACCGCATCTACGAGATGTTCCCGCGGCTGCGCGAGCGGCGGAGCAACCGCGGCACCGACCTGTCGGGCGGCGAGCAGCAGATGCTGGCGATCGCGCGCGCGCTGGTGCGCGATCCCAAGATCATCCTGCTCGACGAGCCGTTCGAGGGCCTGGCGCCGGTGATCGTGCGCGACCTGATGAAGGCGTGCCGCGACCTCGCCGAGGCCGGACAGACCATCGTGCTGGTGGAGCAGAACCTCGCCGCGACGCTCGCGCTGGCGCAGCGCATCTACATCATCAACAACGGACACATCGTCCATGAAGGGCCGGCGCAGGAGATCAAGGCGCAGCCCGATGTGCTGCAGCGCTATCTCGGGGTTTAGGGCGCGTCGCTTTCTCCGCCGTCAGCGAGCCAACGGGTCGCGCGAACGCGCGCCCGATGACAGGCTCCGCGAAACAATCCATCGGTCCGCATGCGCGGATGGATGGATTGCTTCGTCGCTACAGCGCAAAATTGCTTTGCAAATTTTGTCGCGAGCTCCTCGCAATGACGAACTCGATATTGCGCATGGCCTCTCGGGATAGGGATTACGGCATTCCCGCGTCGGACCGGGCCACCCGCTCACCCACCCAGCGCCGCGATCATCCGCCTGGCGTGATCGGCGAGCACATCCATCTCCGCCTTGACGGTCTGCGCCGGCAGCAGCGCGACGCCGGCCTTTACCGGCATCACATGCATGTGCAGGTGAAACACCACCTGGCCGCTGGCGGGCTCGCTGAACTGCTGGATGATGATGCCGTCGGCGGCGAACGCCTTCATCGCGGCGACGGCGATGCGCTTGGCCGACCGCGCCACCGCGGCGAGGTCGTCGTCCGCGATGTCGAGGATGCCGCGCGCGGGCGCCTTCGGAATCACCAGGGTGTGTCCCGGCGATCGCGGCATGATGTCGAGAAAGGCAAAGGTCCGGTCGGTCTCGTAGACCTTGAAGCTCGGGACCTCGCCGCGCAGGATCCTGGCGAAGATGTTCTGGTCGTCATAGCCCGTCATGGTCGCGCGTTCCGGATCGATGGGTTGAGATTTCGACCGTGCGCGCCGGCCGCACGGGGCGCAAGTGATATCGACGCCGCATCGACCATCGGCTAACAACGCGCCATGAGCGAACCCGCAGGACATGGCCAGACTGTCGAGAGCATCAGGCGCAGCCTCGCCGCCCGCCTCAAGGCGGCCGGCCACGACGCCGCCGAGCTCGATGCGCGACTGCTGGTCGGCGCCGTGCTGGGGCTCGATCTGACCGGCATGATCACGGGCGCGAAGCGCGCGCTGACGAGGGACGAAGCCGATCGCCTCGAGCACCTCGCGCAGCGCCGCCTCGCCGGCGAACCGATCGCGCGCATCCTCGGCGTCAAGGAGTTCTGGGGACTGCCGCTGCACCTGTCCGCCGCGACGCTGGTGCCGCGCCCGGACACCGAGACGGTGGTCGAGCGCGCACTCGAACTGCTGCGCGCCGACGGGGTGGCCGAGCGCGCCTTGCGGATCGCCGATCTCGGCACCGGTTCTGGCGCGATCCTGCTGGCGCTGCTCTCGGAACTGCCGAACGCGCATGGCTTCGCCACCGACATCTCGACGGAAGCGCTGCAGACCGCGAGCCGCAACGCCACCGCGCTCGGATTCGCCGATCGCACGACATGGATCGAGTGCGACTACGGCCGCGGGCTCGTCGGCGCGTTCGAGCTGATCGTGTCCAATCCGCCGTACATCCCCTCGGCCGACGTCGCCGGACTCGACATCGAGGTGCGCGCGCATGATCCGCGCGCGGCGCTCGACGGCGGTGCCGACGGGCTCGACGCCTACCGCGCGCTGATTTCGCAATCTGCGGGTCTTTTGACCTCAGGAGGATTTCTGGTTGTGGAAGTCGGACAGGGTCAGAGCGGCGACGTTGAAGCGCTGATGACGGCATCCGGGTTATCCCCAACGGGGCCGCCAAAGGCCGATCTGGGGGGCATCCCGAGGGCCGTTTCCGCCCGCCGGCTGCCCCGATAAAGTCCTATTGGAACGAAAAAAAACCTCTTGGATTATCCCCCGGGAACGACTACGTTCCGGGCACAACATCGGTGCTGGCCCCGTAATCCGTTACGGGTGATGACCAGGGTTCAGCAGAGCCCGCCGATCGAAAGGTTCCAGGAACGCAGGTCATATAGAGCGCAATAGCCGAAGCTGTGCTGCTCTCGACCGCCAAGCGAACGAAAGCCTGTTATTGCGCTTGAAGACTTACGCACGAGAACTGAGCCTGTCTCAACGGGCGGAATGATTTGGTCGCCGGCGCGATTGCCGGCGGTTGGGGAACGCGTCTTTGCTGCACGCGACTTTGCTGAACGAGATGGTCGGCGACATCGAAACCACTTCGAACGGTATTGCGATTCCGTGTGCCTAGGCGCGCGCCAAATCGGACTCTGGGAATCGGACTTCTGAGAAATCGGACTTCTGAGAAATCGGACTGCTGAGAAATCGGACTGTGGACTGCAATAACTTCAGGGCTGGAATAAAAGGCGACAGATGAGAAACGGTCAGAACAACAAGCGGATGCGCAACCGGAATAACAACAACAATAACAACAACAATAACCGGCGCGGCCAGAATCCCCTGACACGGGTGTACGAATCGAACGGACCTGACATCAAGATCCGCGGCACGGCCTCCCACGTGGCCGAGAAATACGTTCAGCTTGCGCGCGATGCGCGCTCCTCCGGCGATCCGGTGGCCGCTGAAAACTACTACCAGCACGCCGAGCACTACTACCGGATCATCGCGGCCGCGCAGGAGCAGTTCCGGCAGAATCAGCAGCCGCCGCGCCCCGACGCCGAGGTCACCCCGACCGAAGACGGCGACGACGACAGCGACGGCTATTCGAGCTTCGGCCAGGAGCCGGGCTTCGTGCCGCAGCAGCAGCAACCTTTCATGCGCGACAACGGCCAGCAGCCGTACCAGCGCGAGCAGCAGCAGCCGCGCGAGCATCGCGAGCGCGACCAGCAGCCGCGTGAGCACCGCGAGCGCGAGCATCGTCCGCAGCCGCAATATCAGCCGCAACCGCAGAACCAGCCGCAGCCCGCGATGGCCGATGCCGGCGGCGTCGATCGCCTGCCCTCGTTCATCACCGGCGGCGCGCAGCCACAGGTCAACGGCGCCTATGAAGGCAATAATGGCGGCGCAGAGCGCGGCGAACGGAGCGAGCGCTTTCCGCGCCGCCGCCGCCGTCCGCACGGCCCGCGCCCCGACATGGCGACGCAGCCCGCGCCGAGCGACGACTTCAATCCGGGCAACGAGTAACGCACGTATGCAGCCACCCTCCCCCTCCGGGGAGCAGGGCTATCGCATATGAGCTCGGTCGCTCCACAAACTCGTCATGCCCGGGCTTGTCCCGGGCATCCACGTCTTTGTTTCCGGGCGAAGAAAGACGTGGATGGCCGGGACAAGCCCGGCCATGACGGCGCGGACAAATCCATTTCCTCTCATATGCGATAGCCCTGCTCCGGGGAGGGTGAAATTTCACGACTCTGCGTGAGTCGATTTGCGCGTCGCCGTCGAGGACGGCACCAGCACCGGACGCAATGACGGGATCAGCTGCGTGCGCTCGCGGCGCGCGGGGATCGCGCGATAGACCTGCTTGGTCGCCTCCACGATATGCACGCCGGCGAACGGCATCGACAGCGCAGCGCCGACCCGCTCCCACGCCATCGCCGAGCGCAGGAACCAGCTGCCCTGCACCGGCGGCATGAACAACGCCTCGCCCCACGACGACGGCGTGAACCAGGTCTGCCGCAACAGCTGCGTGATCTGCGCCCGCGAATAGGGCCGGCCATGGCCGAACGGCGTGGCGTCGGTGCGCGTCCAGACGCCGCGGCGGTTCGGGATGATCGCGATCAGCCGCCCCGAGGGCGAGAGCACCCGCCACACCTCGCGCAGCAACCGCTCCGGGTCATCGGACATCTCCAGCGCGTGCACCAGCAGCACCCGGTCGACCGCGGCATCCGGCAGCGGCATCGAGAATTCGTCGATCAGGGTGGCCAGCGCCGGCCGGCCGGTCGGCCATTTCAGCACGCCCTGGGCCGCCGGCATGAAGGCAATGCAGCGCTCGCAGGACTCACGGAACAGGCCGAGATAGGGGGTCGGATAGCCGAGGCCGAGCACGCGCTGGCCTTCCGCGTTCGGCCACCGCGCGCGGATACCCCGGTTGATCAGCTGCCGCGCCACGATGCCGAGGCGCTGCGAATAGAAGTCGCGCAGGTCGATGACGTCCATGGTGTTTAGCCTAACACGCCCCCTGCTGCCCGGGTGCGCCGAAAATTGCATTGCCGCCGGAGCGTTAACGCCATATTTCACCCCTATATTGGGCGCGTTAAAAGCATGACCCGGGAAAGTCGATACCGGTCTTTCGAATACATCATGCTTTGAAAATGTCCGTCCCGTTTGTTCGTGGAGATATCATGACCGCCGAAATTCGCACCTTCAGCTGCCTCACCGACAATTTCGGGTATTTGATCCACGATCCCGCGACCAAGGCGACCGCGTCGATCGACGCGCCGGAAGCCGGCCCGATCATCACGGCGCTGGAGCGCGAAGGCTGGACGCTGACGGATATCCTGATCACCCATCACCACGGCGACCATGTCGGCGGCGTCGCCGAGCTGAAGCAGAAATACGGCTGCCGCGTCGTCGCCCCGCACGACCAGTCGGCCAAGATCGCCAATGTCGATCTGCGCGCCGCCAATGCCGATGTCATCAAGGTCGGCAGCCTGCTCGCACGCGTGGTCGAGACGCCCGGCCATACGCTCGATCACATCTCCTATGTGTTCGACAGCGAGAAGGCGGTGTTCGCCGCCGATACGCTGTTCTCGATCGGCTGCGGCCGGGTGTTCGAGGGCACCTACCCCATGATGTGGGATTCGCTGCTGAAGCTGCGCTCGCTGCCGGACGATTTCCGTCTCTATTGCGGCCATGAATATACCGCTGCGAATGTGAAATTCGCGCTCACCATCGAGCCCGACAATCCGGCCCTGCAGGCGCGCGCAGCAGAGGTCACAAAACTGCGCGCCGAGAACAAGCCGACGATCCCGGTGCTGCTCGGCGACGAGAAGAAGGCCAACGTGTTCCTGCGCGCCGACGAGCCCGCGGTGGCGGCGAAGCTGCACATGAAGGGCGCCGATCCGGCGCTGGTGTTCGGCGAGCTCCGCGAGCGCAAGAACAAGTCGTGACGGCAGACCTCTCGGCGGCCGATATCATCGCGCAGCTTGCGCTGAAGCCGCATCCCGAAGGCGGACATTATCGCGAGACGTTTCGCGACGAGCGCGTCGACGCCAATGGCCGCGCGCATTCGACCGCGATCTATTTCCTGCTCGCGCGCGGCGAGCGCTCGCGTTGGCACCGCATCGACGCGGTCGAGATGTGGCACTATTACGCCGGCGCGCCGCTGACATTGCGGATCGCGCAGGACGGCGGCCCACATTCGATCACGCTCGGGCCGGATGTGGCGCGCGGCGAGCAGCCGCAGGCGATCGTGCCGGCAGACGCATGGCAGGCCGCCGAAAGCAACGGCGACTGGACGCTGGTCGGCTGCACCGTCGCGCCGGGATTCGAGTTCGCGAAGTTCGAGCTGGCGCCAAAGGGCTGGGAGCCCGCTTCGTAAGAGCTTTTTCCCGTCATCCCCGCGCAAAGGCTTTGCCTTTGTCGCTGGAGGTGCGAGCCTTGCGGCGCAATTGCGCCGCTGGGCGAGCCTCGAAGGATGAATCGGCCACAGACGGGGCCGTCGACCCTTCGAGACGGCCGCGTTGCGGCCTCCTCAGGGTGACGGTGAAACAGTAGCAACAATCTTCTTCGTAGGATGGGTAGAGCGCAGCGAAACCCATCATCTTGCCGCGTGGATAGGAGTTGATGGGTTTCGCTGCGCTCTATCCTACGTTCTTTTTCTCAGCACCATGTCCTTTGCCGCGATCAACCCGCCGCCGGCGATCAGGATCGCGGCGATGGCGATGTTGGCACTCGGCTTGGCGAAGCCCGCCAGGATCAGGAACGCGGTCGAGAGCAGCGGCGTCGCATAGGAAGCGGCACCGAGCACGCGGATGTCGCCGCGCTTCATGCCGATGTCCCAGGCGAAGAACGCAGCCCCCACCGGACCGATGCCGAGCGCGATGACGGCCAGCCATTGCAGCGGCGTCGCGGGCCACACCGTGGTCTCCGCCATCATGTGCACCAGCGCCGCAAGCACGGCGGTCGCGAGGCAGAAGCCGGCCACCGCATCGGTCGGCACCGCCTTGAGCCGGCGCGACATCACCGAATAGGACGCCCAGACGAACGCCGCGACGAAGGCGGCCGCGAAGCCTGGAATCTGCTCTTTTGTGAAGGCGCCGGTGTTGCCGGCGAACAGCAGCACGGTGCCGGCGAGGCCAAGCAGCGCGCCGACGATGTGATGCACCGCAAGCCGCTCGCCCGGCAGCAGCGACGAGAACAGCACGATCAACAGCGGCCAGAGATAGTTGAGCAGGCCGGCCTCGGCCGGCGGGGCGAAGCGCAGCGCCAGGAAATACAGCGCATGATAGCCGAACAGCCCGCCGACGCCGACGACCCAGGCGACCAGCGGTTGCTTCAACGCGCCGAAGGCTGATGGGCGCAACAGGAAGCTCGCGAACGCGAACGCGGCGCCGATCGCAAAGGTCATGGCCGCGAGCTGGAACGCCGGGATAGTCCCGGTCGCGACCGTCATGACCGACAGCAGCGACCACATCAGGATGGCGGTCAGTCCGACAAGGGTGGCAGTTCGGGTCGTCATCTCAATTCAATCCGTCGTGGCCGGGCATGACTGTCCAAAGGATGGCGGTCTGCAGCCGCTCGCCGATGTCCCGGCCGGCCACGTCTTCCTTCGCGTGTGGCGCGTTGTAAAGACGAAAATGCCCGGCACAAGGCCGGGCATTCGCTACTTGATTGTGCGCGCCTGCGACGCGACGACGCTGCTCGCGTCAGGCGTGATACTGGCCGCCATTCACGGTCAGCGTCGAGCCGGTGATGAAACCGGCATCGTCTGCGGCGAGGAAGACCACGGCCCGCGCGATCTCTTCGGGTTCGCCGAGCCGGGCGACCGGAATCTGCGGGATCACGTTCTTCTCGAGCACGTCCTTCGGTACCGCCTGCACCATCTCGGTGTTGATGTAGCCGGGGCAGATCACGTTGACGGTGATGCCGCCCTTGGCGTTCTCCAGCGCCAAGGCCTTGGTGAAGCCGATGTCGCCGGCCTTGGCCGCCGAGTAGTTGACCTGGCCGAACTGGCCCTTCTGGCCGTTAATGGAGGAGATCGAGATGACGCGGCCGAACTTGCGGGCGCGCATGCCCTCGATCACCTGGCGCGTCATGTTGAACAGCGAGCCGAGGTTGGTGTTGATCACGGCATTCCACTGCTCGACCGTCATCTTGTGGAACGCGGTATCCTTGGTGATGCCGGCATTGTTGACGAGCACGTCGACCGGGCCGAGATCGGCTTCGACCTGCTTGACGCCGGCCGCGCAGGCGTCGAACGATGCGACGTCCCACTTGTAGACCGGAATCCCGCTCTCCGCCTTGAACTTCTCCGCCGCGGCATCATTGCCGGCGTAGCTCGCCGCCACCTTGTAGCCTGCCGCTTTCAGCGCCTTGCTGATCGCAGCTCCAATACCGCGCGTTCCGCCCGTCACCAATGCAACACGTGCCATGTCCGTTTCCTCCTTGGCCGTCTTTTATAACCGGATAACTCCGGCCTACGCACTCACAACCCCTCGAAAACAAAAATGCCCGGCGCAAAGCCGGGCATCTTATTTATCAGCTCGCTTCGCGGTTGACAGATGATCTTTTCATCACCTAACCGGCCTCACTGCCTTTTGTTCAGTCGCGTGCAACGCACATAGCGATGCCCATGCCGCCGCCGATGCACAGCGTCGCGAGGCCCTTCTTGGCATCGCGCTTCTGCATCTCGTGCAGCAGCGTCACCAGCACGCGCGCACCCGACGCGCCGACCGGATGGCCGATCGCGATCGCGCCGCCATTGACGTTGACCTTGGCCGGATCCCAGCCGAGGTCCTTGTTCACCGCGCAGGCCTGCGCGGCGAACGCCTCGTTGGCCTCGATCAGGTCGAGGTCGGCGATGTTCCAGCCGGCCTTCTTCAGCGCGGCGCGCGAGGCGGGGATCGGGCCGGTGCCCATGATCTTGGGGTCGACGCCGGCCTGGCCCCACGACACAATGCGGGCCAGCACCTTCTTGCCCTGCTTGGCGGCTTCCTTGGCGGTCATCAGCACGACGGCGGCGGCGCCGTCATTGATGCCCGAGGCGTTGCCGGCGGTCACGGTGCCGTCCTTCTCGAAGGCCGCGCGGAGCTTGGCCATCGCGTCGAGCGTGGCGCCATGGCGCGGATACTCGTCGGTGTCGACCACGATATCGCCCTTGCGGGACTTGATGGTGACCGGGACGATCTCGTCCTTGAACTTGCCGGCCTTCTGCGCCGCCTCGGCCTTGTTCTGCGAACCGACCGCGAACTCGTCCTGCTGCGACCGGGTGATCTGGTACTGCTTGGCGACGTTCTCGGCGGTGTTGCCCATGTGGTAGCCGTTGAAGGCATCCCACAGCCCGTCCTTGATCATGGTGTCGATCAGCTGCAGGTCGCCCATCTTGACGCCGCCACGCAGATATTGCGCGTGCGGGGCCATGCTCATGGACTCCTGGCCACCCGCGACGACGATCGAGGAATCACCGTTGAGCAGCGCCTGGTAGCCGAGCGCCACCGTGCGCAGGCCCGAGCCGCAGAGCTGGTTGACGCCCCAGGCCGGGCTTTCCACCGGGATGCCGGCCGCGATCGAGGCCTGGCGGGCCGGGTTCTGGCCCTGCGCGGCGGTCAGGATCTGGCCCATGATGACTTCGGAGACCTGACCACCCTCGACGCCGGCACGCTCCAGCGCCGCCTTGATGGCGATCGCGCCGAGGTCATGGGCCGGCGTGGTGGCGAAAGCGCCGTTGAAGCTACCGACGGGGGTGCGGGCGGCGCTGACGATGACGACATCGTCTGACATGGACATCTCCTATGGTTGTAGCTGGGTTTCTCGACGGCGGGCGGCCGATTTGGCGGGCCTGTCTCTTGACGTCTATCCTGTAAACCTCGTTGAGACATGTCAATCGCACTGTCGGGCAAATCGCGCCGCGACGCACTCAAAATGACGCCCTTGGCACTTTCCTGAGCAAATCCTATGCTTTGGAATTAACCGCACAGCACAAAACTGTAGCCGAACCGCTTTGAAAATGCTTACCTTTGCTGCGATGCGTTGCATTTTGCCCTGCGGCGATGCCGTGGGGTTCCAGGTTCTTCGGTGTTGAAGTGAGAGCCCATGGCAAAATCTGAACAACCGACCACGATCAAGAAATACGCGAACCGGCGGCTCTATAATACCGGGACGAGCACCTACGTGACGCTCGAGGATCTCGCGGCGATGGTGAAGGAAGGCGAGGATTTCCTCGTCTATGACGCCAAGACCGGCGACGATATTACCCGCTCCGTGCTCGCGCAAATCATCTTCGAGCAGGAAAACAAGGCCGGACAGAACCTGCTGCCGACCACTTTCCTGCGCCAGCTGATCCGCTTCTACGGCGACAGCATGCAGATGGTGGTGCCGAAATATCTCGAACAGTCGATCGAGACGCTGACCAAGGAACAGGAAAAATTCCGCAAGCAGATCGCGGGCGCGCTGAGCGGGACACCGTTTGCGCCGCTGGAAGAACAGGTCCGCCGCAACATGGAGCTGTTCCAGCAGACCTTCTCGATGTTCAAGCCGTTCGTGCCGCAACGCGGTGGCGGCGAGGCCGAGAAGGCGCCGGAGCCCACGCCCGATGACGGCAACATCGACGATCTTCGGCGCCAGATGAAGGACATGCAGGAACGCCTCGAGCGCATGTCGCAGCCGACGAAGAAGGACGAGTAGGTCTCGTTCAGGTCCGCTGCCAGCCCGGCCGGACCTCCGGCCGCCATCGCTTCTGAAGTCCTGACGGCGGCTCTCGCCGACGTCGGGCGGTCGCCGTCTGATCGAGCATACCCTCGCGGGCGCGTCTATGCAGGCCGACGGCAGACGAGATCGATTTCGATCAACGCATCATAGGCGAGACCGGTGACGCCGACGCAGGTGCGGGCCGGCAGGCGGTCGGACGGGAAATAGCTGCGATAGGTCTCGTTCATCGCCGCATAATCTTCCTTGAAGCGCGTCAGATAGATGCGCGACATCACGATATGCTCGAGGCCGAGATCGAGGCCCGCAAGCACCACGCGCAGATTCTCCATCACCGCGCGGGTCTGCGCCACGATGCCCTCGGGCAATAGGCCGGGTGCGGCCGGCGTATCCGGCATCTGGCCGGTGACGAAGACGAAGCCGTCCGTCTCGACCGCATGGCTGAACGGCGCGACCGGCTTCGGGCCGCCGGATATCATGTGAAACTGCAACGACGTCTCCTCGCCTGCTCTTTGATGGATCATGATGCGCGTCTACGGAATCGCATCATGATCTCATGTCTTTGTTCGAGCATGATCTTTCATGCTCTAGTTTTGCGGCGCGTGATCGAAGACGCGCTTGCTGAGAATGGCATGGACGCCCCAATTGCCGTCCACCACCTGCGTCACGCCGAAATCCACCGCCACCGACATCAGCGCGATCGCCTCGTCCTCGGTGAGGCCTTTGATGTTCATCAGGAAGCGGCGCATCTTGCGGAACGCATCCTTCATCGCGAGATCGAGCGACGAGGTCGCATAGACCTCGCTCTGCCCCTTGGCGCCGAATTCGGCGAGATAGTTGGGATGACTGAAGCCCATCAGCACCCAATCGGCTTCAGTCTCGATCAGCGGATAGGTAAGATCGGCGAAGGGCTGATTGGTAAGCTCGTTCTTCTTGTGCAGGATGACCTGGAACGTGCCGGTCATCGAACATTCGATGGCGGTGCCACCGAGTTCGCCGTCGCCCTGCGCAGCATGGGGATCGCCGACCGACAATAGCGCGCCCGGCACCGACACCGGCAGATAGACCGTCGAGCCCTTGCCGAGCCGCCAGTTGTCGAGATTGCCGCCGAAATATGCGGGCGGGACGGAATCGACAAGCTCGGCCTCGCGCGGCGCAAGCGCGATGACTCCGAAATGCGGGCGCAGCGGAATGCGGATGCCGTCGAGCACGTCGTGGCGGCGCCGCACCGATGACGGCGGGATCGGAATGCCCGGATAGTCGTAAGTCTTGTGCAGCGTCCCGAACGGATCGGTCTGCGGCTCCCAGCGATAGGAATACAGCGCACGGGCATGCGGCGCGTCATCGTCGTCGACGATCTCGTAGATCGTCACCGCCTCATGGGCATTCTGCTCGGCGAGGAACTCCTTGTAGTGATAGCCCCACCAGGCCGCGACGCTGCTGCCGAACACGCGGCCCTCGAAGTCCGGATTGCGGCTCGCGCGCGGCACGATGTCGAGGATGCGGATTTCCAGTACGTCCCCTGGCTCCGCGTCCTTCACGGCCACCGGCCCGGTGCAAATGTGAACGCCGAATCCCTCGCCGGCGCCGCGGCCGTAGATCGAGGCATCGAGCGGGCCGGCGCCGCGGCGATCGACGTTCTTCCGATCGCGCGTCCAGTGGAACACGCTCTCGGCGCCTGGATCACCCTTGATCATGCGCTCGGGATCGTCGGAGGCGTGCTGGGTCAGCGTCTCAATGGTGATGGTGTCGCCGGAGCCGATCTCGACCTGCGGCGGCAACGAATGGCTGAAATAGCCCCAATGCACGCGCGAGGCATCCGCGGCGAGATGGTGATGGCGCGGCGCGTCCGCGATCTCCACGTCGTGCGCGTTGAATGGCGCAGCCGTCCTGCGCACCAGCGCTGCGCGCCGGCTGCACATTTGCGCCAGCGCCTGTTGAGGCCAGCCGCGTTGCACGGTGGCCGCGGATGCGGTCTGCCGCTCGGCTTCATGCTGGCGGAATTCGCGCGGCGACAGACCGAAGCGCTGGCGAAACGCGCGGCTGAAATGGGCAGAGTCGTTGAAGCCGACGCGGAACGCGATCTCGGAAATCGAACGATGCGCCTCGGCGGGATTCGACAGATCGGCCCAGCTGCGCTGCAGCCGCCGTTCGCGCAGGTAATGCGTGAAACTGGTGCCGGCCCCCTCGAACAGCTTTTGCAGATAGCGTTCAGAAATGCCCTCGGCGCTGGCGATTTTGACCGGCGTCAGATCGGGTTCCTCGAGGCTGCGTTCGACGGTCTGGCACAGGCGATGCAGCGTCGCTGCCTTGGAAGCGCCGCCGCCGCCGCGATCGCCCGCCGTCTCGCCGTGCTGACGCATGAAGGTCGGCAGCAGATCGGCGAGACTTCGCGCCAGCGCCGTCCATTCGACATCGGACAGCGCGTCGAGATCGCGCGCGGCGAGCTCCATCATCTGCGCGAATACGCTGCCAAAGCCGCCGGGCTGGAGCACCCGCACCTCGCCGCCTTGCAACGTGGCGCGATGGCGATGTGCCGGTTCGGACGTCACCGACAGCACTACCGCGCGCATCTCGCGCTGGAACGACACGCTCCAGTCCCCTGCGCGTGGCAGCAAGAGAAGATGCCGCGCAGCAACGATCTGATAACCGGTGGTCGTCTTCAGCGCCACCCCGTCTTCGAGCGGCAGCAGCACCAGCGGATGATCGGCCACAGCATCCGTGCGCGGCGACACCGATTGTGGCCCTGCCGAAAGCCTGGCCAGCGTCACGCCCTGAAAGCTGCGCCGCACCGCGATGGCATGGCCGGCATGGGTGCTCGTGGCGACCGTGGGCTGCAAGCCGACCGACGCCAGGACGTCCCGCCACGCCTCGGGGCGGTCGCCTTCGGAGTAGGATTCACTCGTGAACGGACGCAACCTCATGCATCGACCTTTATGGCCGAAGCGAAGCAATCTCCGTGCCATCCCCAAGGATGACACGTCCTGCCCAGTGGCCGGCGCGTGATCAGTCACACTGGAACACGTTCTTGCGGATGGTCCCGTGCACGCCCCAATTGGCGTCGACCACCTGCGTCACGCCAAAATCTGCCCCCACCGACATCAGCGAGATCGCCTCGTCCTCGCTGAGCTTGTGCACCGTCATCAGGAAGCGCCGCATCTTGCGAAAGGCGTCGCGCATGGCGCGGTCGAGGCTGGAGTGATTGGCGATTTCGAGCTGCGCATTGGCGCCGAGCTCGGCGAGATAGTTCGGGTAGGTGAAGCCGTAGACCGACCAGGCGTCAGGGGTTTCCAGCATCGGATGCGTCAGTCCTTCGAGCTGTGTGCCGCCGAGATCGCGATGCTTGTGCAGGATGAATTCGAAATCGCCGGTGAGCGAGGTCTCGATCGCCGTGCCGCCGAGCTCGCTGTCGCCCTGTGCGGCATGCGGATCACCGACCGAAAAGAACGCACCGGGCACCGCAACCGGATAGAACATCTTGGCACCCTTGCCGACGCGCCAGTCGTCGATGTTGCCGCCAGTATAGCTCGGCGGGATCGAGGAGACGAAATCCTGCTCCGACGGCGCGAGGCCCATGGTGCCAAAATGCAGCCGCGCGGGCACACGGACATTGCTCAGAACATTCTCGCGCTTGACGACGGTGGCGTGATCGACGCGGACGCCGGGATAATCGATGGTCGGGTGCACGATGCCATCAGGATCGGTCTGCGGCGTCCAGACATAATTGTAGACCGCTTTGGCGAAAGGCTCACCCGACGCGTCGAGCTCGAAGATCGTCACCACTTCGCGCGGCTTCGGCTCTTCGATCAGGTCGTGATAGTGAAAGCCCCAATTGGCCGCGACGTTGGAGCCGAAGCATTTGCCGGCATGGCAGGCCTTGCAGGCCGGCCTCGGTCGCACGTCAAGTATGCGAACCTCCAGCACGTCGCCCGGCTCGGCGCCTTCGATCGCCACCGGACCGGTGAGCAGGTGCACGCCGACGCCTTCGCCGGAGCCGCGGATGAACGGCCCTTCGATGGGCCCCGAACCGCGCCGCACCACCGCCTTGTGCTCGCGCGTCCATTTGAACACGCTCTCGGCACCCGGATCGCCCTCGATCATGCGCTCGTAATCGTCATTGGCGTGATGCGTCAGCGTCTCGATGGTCGCGCGGTCGCCGGACTTCAGCGTCAATGCCGGCGCCACGACCTTGCTGAAATAGCCCCAATGCACAGTCTTCGCAGATACCGGCAGCAGATGATGTTTCACGCAGGGGTCCTCACGCGGATGGAAACGGAACGGGTTCTATTCATGCGACCTCGGCCTCCATGGCATTGAGGAAACGCTGCGCGACCGGATTGCGCGGATTGCTCAGCACCTCGTCGGCCGGGCCCTCCTCGGCGATCGCGCCATCCGCCAGCAGCACTACGCGATCAGCGACTTCACTGGCGAAGCGCAGTTGATGGGTTGAGATGATCATGGTGAGGCCGTCTTCCACCGCGAGGCGACGGATCACTTCAAGGACCTCATTGACGAGTTCGGGATCGAGCGCGGAGGTCGGCTCATCCAGCAACAGCACGCTGGGATTCGGCGCAATCGCACGGGCGATGGCGACGCGCTGCTGCTGGCCGCCGGAGAGATGCCGCGGCAGCGCATCGGCGCGGTGGCTGAGGCCGACGCGCCCGAGCAGTTCGGTCGCCCGGCGATCCGCATCGATGCGTGACACGCCATGCACCCAGCGCAGCGGCCCGGCGATGTTCTCCTTCGCGGTGAGGTGACCGAACAGGTTGAACTGTTGGAACACCATACCGACACCGACCTCGGCGCGCGCCTGCGCCAACAGTCGCGGCGACAGCGCCTTGCCGCTGTCGCTGAAGCCGAGCCGGCGACCGCCGACCTTGATGCTGCCGTCGTTCCAGAGTTCGAGATTGTTGATACAGCGGAGCAGCGTGCTCTTGCCGGAGCCGGACGGCCCGAGCAGCGCGACCACCTCGCCGATCCGCACCGTGAGATCGACGCCGGCGAGCACCATTTGCTTGTCATAGCTTTTGCGCAATGCGGCAACATCAACCGCCACATTGTTCCGCTTCAGGATCTCGTTGCGTTTGGCGCGATCGACACGCTCGGTCTGCGCCCGCGGCGGCGGCAATTCGGCGACACCGGCATCGGGCAAGATCTCGGGCGGCGCGTCCTCGGCCGCAATCAACGGATCATCGAGTCCCTGCGCGCGATACCACGGCATCATCCGCATCAGTTTGATCTGCTTCGATGCGCGGTCGAGATCGAACAGCCATTCGAGGAACAGCTGAATGCCGGCGATCGCCGCGGTAAGGAACAGATAGATCAGGCCCGAGGCGAAGAAGATCGAGAAGAAATCGAAAGTTGCCGACGCCATCTGGGTCGAACGCAACGTCAGCTCCTGCACGGCGATCACCGACGCCAGCGAGGAATTCTTCAGCGCGCTGACGGTCTCGTTGCCGAAAGCGGGGATCATCGAGCGGATCGCCTGCGGGGCGATGATCCGGCGCATCAGGACGCCGGGCGTCATGCCGAGCGCCTGCCCGGCCAGCACCTGGCCGCGATCGACGCCGAGCACGCCGGAGCGCAGCATCTCGGCGATGAACGGAGCTTCGTTGCAGGCCAGCGCGAGGCCGGCGGCGAGAATGGCCGGTAGCTTGATGCCGATCTGCGGCAGGGCATTATAGGCGAACACCATCTGCAGGATCAGCGGCGTGCCGCGAAAGATCACGGTGTAGACCCGGGCGAAGGACGCCAGCGCCTTGAAGCGGCTGAGTTGCATCCACGCCAGGATCACACCGAGGATCAGGCCGCCGAGCAGACCGAGGGCGGTGACTTGCAAGGTCGCCTGAATGCCCTCGATCATATACGGCATGGTCAAATAGTGGAGGAACAGCTCCATGGAGCATGTCGTCCTTTTTGCCGGTGCTGGGGCCTACTTGACCGTCAGCAGACCGGGCTCGATCAGGTTCTCCGGATCGAGATTCCACTTCTTCAGCAACGCGAGCTGATCGCCCGATTTGTAGATCTCGGTCAGCGCCGCCTTCACGGCATCGCGGAAGGCCGGTTTGTCCTTGGGCACGCCGATGCCGACCTTGTACGGGATCGTCACCGCGATAGCTTTTTCGAGCTTGTCCGGATAGGCCTTCACCGCATTGTCGACGGTGTTGACGTCGTTGACATAGGTGTCGGCGCGTCCGGCCAGAATCGCCTGGATGCAGTTGGCGTTGTTGTCGTAGAGCTGAATGGTCGGCTCAGGCTTGCCCTCCTTCTTGCACTCCGGCACGAGCGCCTGGATCAGCGGAACTTCAACGTAGCCTGTGTTCTCGGCCGCTGCCGCGCCGCACATCGAGGTGTTGATGCCGGAGATCTTCTTCGGATTGCCCTTGGCGACCAATACGCCGTCGAACACCTTCGAATAGGTGATGAAGTCGGCCGCCTTGGCACGCTCTTCCGTGGCGTAGATGTCGGAGATCACAATGTCGGCCTGACCACTGGACAGCGTGGTCAGGAGTGCGGCGAAGGTCACCGCCTTGTAGGTCAGCTTGAAGCCGAGGCATTCGCCGATCTGCTCGCCGAGATCGATATCGAAGCCGACATATTTGCTCGGATCCTTCGGATCGATCGACTCGTAGCCCGGCGTATGCGGATTGATTGCGTTGACGAGGGTCTTGCCCTTCCAGTCCGGATACTTTGCCTGCAGCTCCGCACAGGCGGCCGGCGCAGCTGCCCTGGCGTCGGTTGGAGCACCGACGCCCACAACGAGCAATGCCCCTAACGCTGCGATGTGCATGAGTTTGTACGCGCGCGGAAAAGATAACGTGACCATTCGATCCTCTTTCGACGTTGTCATGGCGCAAGCCACGGTCCAAACCTCGAAGAAGTAAACGGCGGTCTCCGGCGGAAAACTTGTCTGGGGACGCACAATTAATTGGATGAACTCCCGCCAAACCTTGGGCAGGACGCGCTCATATTTTGAGCAATCCCTTTGGCGGGTATCACGACCGATATTGTGAAACGGCCTATGGCCGCTTCAGCCCGTGGCGGGCACGGGCTTCTCCGCCGACGCGTTCCACGGGCGGTCCGGCGAAGCGAGGCCGATCAGGCGGCCCTGGATGAAGTCGCAGCCCCATTCGCGCAGCATCACGGCGGCTTCCTCGTCCTGCACCCATTCGGCGACCGTCTTGATCTCGAGGCGGCGGGCGAGATCGATCAGCGTCTGCACGAAAGCGCGGTCGTCGGCCGAACGCACGATGTTCTGCACGAAGGCGCCGTCGATCTTCACGATGTCGACGCCGAGCTTGCGCAAATTGCGGAACGAGGTGTAGCCGGCGCCGAAATCGTCGATCGCGATCCGGCTGCCGAAGTTCTTCAGGCGCGTGACAAAGCCGCGCACGTCGTCGATATCCTGGATCGCCACCGTCTCGGTGATCTCGACGATCAGCCGCTCGCCGACGCCGGGATGCGCGCGCATCAAGGATTCGATGGTGGCCCACCAGTCCGGATCCATCGTGGTGTCGGGCGAGATGTTGAGGCTGAGCTGTACACCGGGCGCGGCGGCGAGCTCGGCGATGGCGAGCTCCAGCACGCGGTGATCGACCAGCCGGATCAGGCCGAGCCGCTCGGCGACGGGCACGATATCGGGCGCGAGCAGCGCGCGGCCGTCGTCCTGCTCCATCCGGACCAGGCACTCGTAGAACGCCGGCTGCCGCAGGCGCGCATCGACCACGGGCTCGAAGCCGATCACGATGCGGCGCTCGTTCAGCGCGGTGACGATCTCGTCGGTGACGCGGATGTTGACGCGGCGCTGGGCGTCGCGCTCGACATTCGGCTTCCACAGCGCGAACGATCCGGCGCGGCGGCTCTTGGCCGCGTCCAGCGTCTCCTGGGCGCGATTGACCGCCTCCTCCGCCGACCGCGCGTGGCGGGGAATGGTGACGGCGCCGATCGAGACCGTCACCGACACCGGGCCGGACTTGGTCGGCACCACCTCGTCGCGCACCGCGGCCAGGAAGCGCTCGGCCGCGACATTGGTGTCGTCGACGGTGCAGTTGCGCAGGATCAGGCCGAACTTGTTGCCGGAGAAGCGGCCGAGCATGTCGCCGCTGCGCAGCCGCGCACGAATCCGCTTCGCGACCTCGGCGATGACGGCGTCGGCGACATCGAAGCCGAAGGCATCGTTGACGCGCGCCAGATGATCGATGCCGATCAGCATGAAGGCGCAGGAGGAACGGAAGCGCGCGCACTCCTCCATCGTCTCGGCGAGCGAGGCGATCAGATGGGTGCGGTTGAGCTCGTTGGTCAGCGGATCGTGCCGCGACAGCTTGAGCAGCTGCTCGTCGCGGGCATGCCGTTCATTGTTGATGCGGACGACGCCCTGCACGCGTGCCGGCCTGCCGTCGGCGCCGGCGAACCAGCAGCCGGTCTCCTCGATCCAGATCACCGGCGCCGAGGTGACGGCCCGCACGCCATATTCGATCCGGTAGGGAACGCCCTGCCCGCCGCGTACCGGCGCCGGCGCGCCGAGCGCATCGGATCGCACCGAGCGCGATGGCTCGATCAGCTTTGCAAGCTCGGCACCGCTCGCCAGCGCCGCAACCGGGATATCCGGGAAGACCGCCGCCACATTGTCGCTCCAGGCAATCGCATCGCTCGCCAAGTCCCAGGCGAATGTCGCTTGGCCGAGCGAGGCGAGGATGCTGGCAGCTGGCGGGACAGGGGGCATCGAACATGTCTCGATTTGGGACGGCGCCCGGTGATTCTACACGCTCTCAAGATAGTGGTTCCGGCGAATCCAACGCTAGGTGAAGTTGATAAATAATCTGGAAACCACGTTTTCGACTGCCCGGGAACGAACTGGGGACGGCGGGCATGACCCTTGCCACGGGGGTGTTGCGGAGGGACGCGACGTCCCAAACTATGACGCTCCAACGGGTCGCAGACGATGCCGGATATCGATCAATCGGAAATCCTCGACGGTGAGTTCACCGGCGATACCGCGGCGGCCAGCACGGCGCTGGTGCCGCTGGCCGCGACCACCCATTGGGCGCCCAAGATCCCGCTGCCGCATGCCGATCCGTCGTTTGTCGCTCATCTGATCGCGACCGCCGCACACGAACCGCAAACGCGCGGGCAGCGGCGTGGGTCATTGGCCGACGCGCAGAGCGCTTACGGCCCGCATGTCGACGAACGCCGCAGCGTGGCGCGGCGGACCCGGCAGATCATCTAGGAAAATATCAGCGCTGCGGCGCGTCCGACGGCGGATGGCCGCCCGGCTGCAAATCCGGCGAGGTCACCGTCGGCTTTGGCGCGGACTGATCGAGCAGCACGGATTCCGCAACCGACGTCGCCGAGGGGACCGGTGCGGCCGGCAGCGGCGCGGCAGGCGCCGGTGCTGCGACAGGCGCGGGCTCGGAACGCGGCGTGGGCGCCTCTGCCGGCGGCGCGGGCTGCGGCGCCTCGGGTTGCGGCCTGCTGACGCTCGGTGCCGCAGGCGCGACCATCGCACGGCGGCGGGTGCGCAGCGCAATTCCGGAAATGAAATCGACCAGCGCCAGCAGCGTGAGGAGGCCATAGGTCGAGTTGCCGAATTTCGGCCAGAGCACGAATTCGGCAGCGGCGGCGCCGAACACGATCAGCGACAGCAGATGGTCGGTGAGATATTTCGCGCCGGGGCGCGCGCCCTTGATGACCTCGAGCAGCAACAGCAGCACGGCGGCCGCGAGCAGCATGTCGCTGAGCGTGATCTGCCACTGCTCGCCCGACAGCAATGTCAGCCTGATCAGCGGGTCCGTGAACGACACGCCGGGCATCAGGAAAGCGATGATGTTGTAGACCGCGAGCGGAACGAGCAGCAGCGGAAAACCGACCATCGGGGCTTGCGCCTTATTCAGGGAGAACCAGCAATGCGGCGACGCTCATTGGCCTCGCCGCAGACGCGCCCGTCTTGGCCGCACTCGTTGACCGAATTCAGGCGCCGCGCCGCATGGCTGCGGCGCGTGGACCGAATGTCCGATCAGGACTCTTTCTTGGCCTTCAGGACCTGACGGCCCTTGTACATGCCGGTCTTCAGGTCGAGGTGGTGCGGACGGCGCAGTTCGCCGGAGTCCTTGTCCTCGACATAGGTCGGGGTCTTGATCGCATCGGCCGAACGGCGCATGCCACGGCGCGACGGCGAGGTTTTTCTTCTGGGAACGGCCATGACGGTGTCCTCTAGGGGTGTTGCGGAGGCATCGTCCGAAATGCGGACGGCTCAGCGCTTCGAAGCGCAAGCTGCGATGCCGGTAAGGCCGCGCTTATAGAGGAAGGCACTGCGTAAAGCTAGGGCCGGAGACAGCAAAAAGCGCCCGAAATCGGCCTCAGGAGCTGCGATTTTCGCGCCAGCAGCGCGTCACGGAGTTGGCCCGGACCATATAGGTGGCGGACAGCCTGCGGACGCCCGGGCCCGGGTTCCGGGCGCTCCTCTTGACCGGATTCGGCAGGATCGCGGCCAAAAGCGCGGCCTCGCGGGCTGACAGCCCAGCGGCGGACCGGCCGAAGGCATATTGGGCGCCGGCTTCGGCGCCGAACTGGCCGGACGGGCCCATTTCCGCGATATTGAGGTAGATTTCCAGGATCCGCTGCTTGGGCAGCACGAGATCGATCCAGAGCGCCAGCGGCAGTTCCAGCCCCTTGCGGATCACGCTGCGGCCGGACCACAGGAACAGGTTCTTGGCCACCTGCTGGGTGATGGTCGAGCCGCCGCGGGCCACCTCGCCATCCTCGGCGTCGTCGAGCACCTCGCGCAGCGCGCCCCAGTCGATGCCCCGATGCTTGCAGAAATGGGCATCCTCCGAGCCGACCACGGACCGCGCTAAGTAGGGCGACATGGCGCCGAAATCGATCCAATGCCGCGTCACCGGGGCCCCGCGCAGCGTCCGCCACGCCATCAGCGCCGAAACCGGATGGCCGGTGCGGTAGAACGGCGCCACCAGATACGGCAGCAACAGCAGGGCCAGCAAAAGCAGCAATAAAATTCGGACGATGCGCAAAGCAGGGGTTTCCGGGGAGGACCATTCCAGGAAGGATTTGGGACCCGCCCGCCAGAACACGGCCGGCGCCGTCGACGTCTGCGGGATAATTCACGGTTTTTCCAGCACTTTTAAGGCGCATTCCGTCGCAGGGCGGGAATTGACGAAGCCGATGCCATCAACGATTGTCCGGCCGAAAATCGATCTGGAGCAATTCTTAATGACGACCGGTACTGCAGAGTTTTCCAAGCGGCTGGACCAGACCGCGGAGGATACCGAAGCCCTGCTCGCCAAACTGCTGTCCGACGCGACCGAAAGCGACGAAATCGTGCGCCCGAAGCGGCTGATCGAGGCCATGCGCTATTCGAGCCTCGGCGGCGGCAAGCGGCTGCGGCCGTTCCTCGCGGTCGAGAGCGCGGCGGTGTTCGGCATCCCGCGCGAATCCGCGCTGCTGGTCGGCGCCGCGCTGGAATGCATCCACTGCTACTCGCTGATCCACGACGATCTGCCGGCGATGGACAATTCCGATCTGCGCCGCGGCCGCCCGACCCTGCACAAGGCCTATGACGACGCCACCGCGATCCTCGCCGGCGACGCGCTGCTCACGATCGCCTTCGACATCATCACCCGCGATGCGATCCACAAGGACGCCCAGGTCCGCCTGCTGTTGACCCGCGCGCTGGCGCGCGCCTCCGGCGTCGGCGGCATGGCCGGCGGCCAGATCCTCGACCTTGCCGGCGAAGGCCGCTTCGGCGACCGCGAGCCGGTCGACGTCGCGCGCCTCCAGCAGATGAAGACCGGCGCGCTGCTCCGCTTCGGCTGCATCGCCGGCGCGATCCTCGGCCAGTCCTCACAAAAGGAATATCAGGCGCTCGACGATTACGGCAAAGCGCTCGGCGAAGCCTTCCAGATCGCCGACGATTTGCTCGACGTCGAGGGCGATGCTGCCGCGCTCGGCAAGCCGGCCGGCGCTGACGCCGCGCTCGGCAAGACCACCTTCGTCACCCAGCTCGGCATCGATGGCGCCAAGCAGCGCGTCCGCGATCTCCTGGCGCGTGCCGACGCCGCGCTGTCGGTGTTCGGCGACCGTGGCGACGTGCTGCGCGCGGCCGCCCGTTTCGTCGCCGAGCGCAAGAACTAGCCGAGAGCACAGCGCGAAATGAACAAGGAGATCGACGACCGCCTTGTTCGCTTCCGCAAGCTGCCGCTGCCGGTCCGCGTCGTCGTGGGCCGGCCGCGCACCTTCGGCTCGATCGCTTTCGGCATTCTGGCTGCGCTGCTGGTGCCGGGAGCACCGCGCATCGTCACGCGCCTGCTCGCGGGCTGGGATGCCTTCGCCGCGCTGTATCTCGTGCTTGCCTATGTGATGATGCTGCGCTGTGGCGTCGCCCATATCAAGCGAAGCGCCATCCTGCAGGACGACGGACGTTTCCTGATCCTGCTGCTGACCGCGTTCGGCGCGCTGGCGAGCCTCGCCGCCATCGTGTTCGAGCTCGGCGCATCCAAAGGCAGCCCGGCCGGACTGGCGCTGGCAATCGTCACCATCACGCTGTCATGGGCCTTGGTGCACACCGCGTTCGCGCTGCACTACGCCCATGAGTATTACCGCGGCAAGACGCCCGGCGGATTGCAGTTTCCGAGCGGCGAGGAACATGCCGACGCCGATTACTGGGACTTCGTCTATTTCTCGTTCGTGATCGGCATGACGGCGCAGGTCTCAGACGTCGGCATCACCGACAAGATCATCCGCCGCACCGCGACCGTGCACGGCATCATCTCGTTCGTGTTCAACACCGCGCTGCTCGCCCTGATGGTGAACATCGCCGCGAGCGCAATCTAGCTGCGCGGCATGATGAGGTGCCGTGCGCAAGGCGGTCGGCAAGGGCTACAAGCAGCACGCCGATGACGTCGCGCGAATTTATTCCCCGCCTTGCGTCACGTGCTCCTGATATTGCGGCAGATCGTCCGATATCGCGTACCACGGCGCCTTGGAGCCGACGAAGATATGAGCGGTCGGCCGGATCGCCGGCGCATCGCGCAGCGTGCCCATCGCGACATGGACATAGGCGCCGTCGCGGACCAGCGAATAGAGCAGCGAGCCGCAGCGGCCGCAATGCGCGTCGTGGGTGAGTTCATCGCCATAGATCAGGAGCTCGTCAGCGCCGCTGACCACGGTGAATTTGTCGCGCGCGATTCCCGCGAACGGCTTGAACGCCGATCCCGTGGTGCGCCGGCAGTTCGAGCAGTGACAATTGAGCGCATAGGCAAACGCGTCGGCCACCTCGTAGCGCACGTCGCGGCAGAAGCATTCGCCGGTCAGGATATGTTCGTTCGAATTTGCAGATGCGGTCACAACTCGTCCCTCACGCAGAATTTTGTCGCCGGCCATGGCGCAATCTAGCGGTTCATGGCTAAATCCTGGAGCCCTTTCCGTTCCGATTGAATCGGAACGGGGGCTCTAGATTCGAGCCTGACGCGTTTTCTCCACGCGAACCGGCACCCGCTTCGCTCGAAAACGCTCCAGCCGATCCAATCCTGCCGGGAGGACCAACCGATGAGCCAAGATCGATCCAGCGTCGAAAGCGTCGTGCAAACCTATTTCGACGGTCTCTACGAGAGCAATGCCGACAAGCTCGCCGAGGCTTTTCATCCGAGCGCCGATTTGCGCTGGGTGGAGAAGGGCGAGCTGAAGGTCCTGACCGTGCCGGACTGGCTTGCCTTGGTGCGCAAGCGCACCTCGGCGAAGGCCGAAGGCAAGCCGCGCGAGGATTTTATCGTCACCATCGACCGCTCCGACGACAACACCGCCTTCATCAAGGTGCGCTGCCAGCTGCCGCCGCGCTATTTCACCGACTATCTGGTGGCGATGAAGCTCGCCGACGGCTGGCAGATCGTCTCGAAGTCGTATCGCTACGACCTCAGGGATTGATCGACCGGGCGCGGCGCGCCCGCGACGGCTTTGTGACACGCCCCCTGCGGTCCGGCTCCGGCCGGACCGCATTGACTGGCACCGGTTTCCGGGCGAATTGAGCCCGTTATGGAAGCCAAGTTTCAGATTTTTCTCACTTTGCTCGGCGTGCTGGCGGGAACCGCCCTGGTGGCGCGGCGGACCGATATCGCGCCCGCGATCCTGCTGCTGCTGGTCGGCATCGTGCTCGCCTTCGTGCCGGGCATGCCGTCGCTGGAACTGCCGCCCGAGCTGGTGCTGCTGGTGGTGCTGCCGCCGCTGATCTATTCGGCGAGCGTCGCGATGAGCTGGCGCGAGTTCAAGGCCAATCTGCGGCCGATCATCCTGCTTTCGGTCGGCTGCGTGATCTTCACCGCCTTCATGGTCGCAACCGCGACCCATTATCTGATCGGCCTGCCCTGGAGCATCGGCTTCCTGCTCGGCGCCATCGTCGCGCCGCCGGACGTGGTCGCGCCGCTGGCGATCGCCCGCAAGCTCGGCATGCCCCGCCGCATCCTGGTGGTGCTCGAGGGCGAAGGGCTCGCCAATGACGCGACCGCGCTGATCCTCTACCGCTTCGCGCTCGCCGCGATCACCACCGGGCTGTTCTCGCTGCCGAAGGCGACCGGCACTTTCCTCGTCATCGTCGCCGGCGAGATCGCGTTCGGCACCGCGGTCGGCTGGCTCAGCCTGCGCGCCCGCCGTCGCGCCCGCGATCCGCAGGTCGAGATCACGCTGTCGCTGATCACGCCCTATCTCGCCTACTGGATCCCCGAGCATTTCGGCGGCAGCGGCGTGATCGCGACCGTCGCCTGCGGCCTCTATATGAGCTGGAACGGACCGCTGCTGATCTCGGCCGCGACGCGCCTGCAGGGCATCTTCTTCTGGGACCTGATCATCTATCTGATCGAGGGCCTGCTGTTCCTCTTGACCGGCTTCCAGATGCGCTCGCTGTACGAGAAGTCGAAGTCGTTCCCGCTGCACGACATCCTCACCGCCACCGTGCTGGTCGCCGTCATCGTGATCGTGGCGCGTTTCGTCTGGGTGTTTCCCGGCACCTATCTGCCGCGCTGGATCAGCGCCCGCGTGAGCGAGCGCGATCCGCTGCCGTCGTGGCGGGCGGTGTTCGTGGTCGCCTTCACCGGCGTGCGCGGCGCGGTCTCGCTCGCCGCAGCGCTGGCGCTGCCGCTGACATTGCCGAGCGGAGACGCCTTCCCGTATCGCGACCTGATCCTGTTCGTCGCCTTCGGCGTGATCTTCGTGACGCTGGTCGGGCTCGGCCTCACCTTGCCGCCGGTGGTGCGCTGGCTCGGCCTCGCCAGGGACGGGCGCAGCGAGCACATCGCCGAGCACGAGCAGGAGATCGCGGCGCGGCGCGAGGCGCTGAACGCCGCGCTGAAGTCGCTCGATGCCATCACCGACGACCGCGAGCTTTCCGACGAGGTGATCAAGCTCTTGCGCTCACGGCACGAGATCCGCATCAACCAGCTGCCAGACTCGCTCAATCCCGACACGCACGACGTCTCCGCCACCGGCACCGAGCTGACGCGGGAGCTGATCGCCTCCGAGCGCAAGTTCATCCATATGCTGCTGCGCGACGGCAAGATCACCGACGAGACAAGGCGCCGCATCGAGCGCGACCTCGACCTGGAGGAAGCCAGCCTCGCCAACCGCGAGTATCGCAGGATGCCGTTGTAGCCCCGATGTCGTCCCGGGCAAGCGAAGCGCGACCCGGGACCCATAGCCACCGTTGCCGGTTTGGCGAAGGTTGGGGGCCACAGCGTGGCACAACAACGAACACCTGTGGTTATGGGTCCCCTGAGTTCACAAACGAAGTGCAACACTTCCTTGAGGAGGTGTTGCCATGGGGCGGACTTACAAGCAGCTCTCTCTGGACGACCGATGCGAGATTGCCTGCCTATCGGCCAATGGCAGCTCGGTCCG
>NZ_JADYVV010000046.1:0-74382 GCF_020194035.1 Bradyrhizobium sp. BRP56 | reverse complement strand
ATTGCGGGCGGTGGGGCTGCGCAGGTGTGGCAGGAGGTGGAGCAAATGAGAAATCCGCTTCAGCTCCTTGCGGCGTCGCCGGACGTTGCCGGGCTGCACCCGGTAATCGGACCGTGGCATCGGCAAGGGCCATGGATCAGGGGAAAACACCGCGCAAGCTATGAGGCCTGCTACCGCCGGTCCGATCCTGTCGAGTACCGGTACCCCATCGTTGACCGGAAAGTGATTCAGGACGAGGCGGCTGTCAGCTGGATCATAGACAACACGCCGGGCGCCTTTTCGCGCACTACACGCGCGCCACGTTCTCACTACGACGGCCTGGAGGCCGAGCACGGTGGTGTGAATGCCGACCAGGCGTTGGCGATGGATGTTTCAGCATTGATATCTCGAGGACAGGAGGAAAAGCGGTGAGCGGCGATTACGATGATGATTTCAATTGGCGAGTGGAGAATGCTGACGTGGTAGTTCCAGACCAGCGCGCGACCGCGATTTACGTCAACAAATGGGGGCAGGCCGTTATCCGGCAGGAGCGCGCTTGGGACGAGGAGCAGGATACGTTCATCTGTATCGATCACGCCCATTTACCTGATGTGATCAGGGCGCTCCGTGTGATCGCAGATCAACCGATACAACGCGACGAAAACCCGCAAGCCGACGTCCATCCAGCCAAGCGGGAGGGGGCATGATGGAGATCCGAATCGACGAGAGCAAGGCCGGCCGGATGATCGCGCAGATCCTGCGTGATGACTTCAAGCTGATGCCGGACGAGGCAAACAAGGCGGCGCAGGCGATTTGCACTCGGCTAATTGCTGCGATGGGAACACCGACGCATCAGCCATTTCAGGGGATGCGTCTCATTAGGTCGATTCCGCCGCATGGAAGTGGCTTTACGGAAGCTGTCGGCTTGAAATTGGCTGACGTGGACGATCGCGTGGCGCGGGAGCTATGGCGGCTGGTCTATGACCGCGCGACCGACCTGCCGCCTGGCGTTGCGGATGCTGTGAGGTGGTTATGACCCCCAGACAGCAACACTCAGCCCTCAAGGTCGTGGTCAAGCGCGGGATCGTCGTGCTCGACGCGCTCGGAGACACCGAGCTCAAATTTCAGAGCATGTCGCAGGTCTGGAATCGGGCCACGGCCGATGCCGTGCTCGCTTACGGCTACAACGAAACCCGCGTCCGCATTGTGCCGACGGCTCGAGAGATCGCCCAGGCTGAGACCGTGGCCGACTGGCTGGCGTGGCTCGGGCACCACCATGGCGGCGTTCCGCGGCTGGTGGCGTGGGCGCACGATGAGCCGATCTGGCGCATGGCAGAGCGCGAGCGCGTCAGTGAACGAACGATACACAATCGGATTGACCGGTCCGTCGCGCTTATCCTGCAGAACTTCGGCGGCATCGAGGTCAGTCTCGAGGTGGTCGACGAGCCGGCCGGGCGCGCGCATCTGCCGAACTTCTTGACCGAGCGAGCCATGGCCGGGGTTAACCCGGTCGTTAACCCGCACGGCAAGGTCTGGATCGGCGGTGTCGGCTGGATGAAGGACGGCAAGCGCTGGCACGATGGTCAGCATAAGGCGGCTCGATTTGAGGGACGACGATGAGCGAGATGCAGGAACGGGTCGCGGCGGCGATGGAGAAGCGGCGCGCGGAGCTGATCAATCAGCCTTTGGCTCGCATCTGGCCTGAACTTGCAGCTGCGGCCCTTGAGGCGGTGGGCACCGCTCTCGATCAGGCCCGGAATCAGGCGCTCGAAGAAGCCGCTCAGATTTGTGAGAGGCCCGTCCACTGGCAACATCCGCTCAAGCCTGCTGGCGTCGTGATGTCATCATGCCAGAGCTCGCCCGGCCATGCTGAGATAATTCGCCGCCTCATCAAAACGGCGGATGGCCGATGATCGATCTTGCCGACTACACCAAGCCCATGCGTGATCAACTGCGGAAGGGCGAGTTTGCCGCGGTCTACGTGGTCACTTCCCCAGCCGGCATCACTTCGGTTGATTTGAGACGAGTCGGCTTTGACCTAAGCCGCGTCGGTTATGGGCTCGACTTGGTCGCCACGATTGGCCGGCTCCAGGCGTCATCGCCGGCACCGTTGACTATTCATGCCGCCTTATGGGTGCCGAACCGAGCCATCGCGACCAACATCGCCCGGGCCGTGCAGTGTGACATGATGCCGGTCAAACGGGCTGGCGGCTGGTACGAGGCGCCGGGCGCGACAATGGAGCGGGCGGTCGAGTTGGCCGCTTTCCGTATCCACCCGGGCGCGACAATGCTCTGGCACGGTGAACTGCTGAGGCGGTGGCGCGAGATGGCTGCATGATCGAGAGGTGGTTTGGTGAAGGGTGCCCGAGCTGGACGTGGCCGGCAGTGGTCGCTGCCCCGATGATTGTCCTGGCTGCGCTCGTCATGTGGGGAAGGGCGTAGGTGCCCTTGTGTTGCAGCCGCACATGCGATATTGATCTGCAAATCAGCTTGAGTGAATAGATGCGCCCGCCCGGCATTGCCGCGGCGGGTTTGTTGTATCCGCCACCTGCGGGGTCCTTGGTCAGGGAAGTGGAGAAGCTACTTTCCTGCCTGGCGGTAGTTTGAGGCGCTGAGGAAACATCTGACGGACATGGTAGAACGTTCGGTTCGCAGCCTCAATCCGCGCCACAAAGTTGCGGAGGTCGGAAGGATGCCATGCGACGGCCTGACCGGAAAAGCGGCCCTCACCAGAAAAGGTTACGAGGGCAAATTTGCCCCGTTTCGTGCCGTATAGTCCGTGAGCAAGGCTGTTGCGTCGCTCTGCGCAGTCCTCAAATTCCTTGAGGTGACGATTCAAGCTCTTTCGATCGGCCGGTGTTAGGAATTCCCTGCCGAGCTGGCGGAGCAGGCTAACCTTGCTAGCAAAGCTCATTGGAATGATGAAGGCTCGATGTTGCATCCGGTTAACCTTCATCATGTCAGCGATGGTAACACCAAGTAGATGCTCCATCGTGGTTGCCGCGATGAAGGCGCGACCGAGCCACTCAGAGAGCTCTTTGACGAACTCTGCTGGCGGCTGTTTTTGAGGCTTTCGGCGAGGCATCGCTTTCCCACTTAAAGTTGAAAGCTTGAGTGATTCGCGTCCCGGAGTCGAATCCGGGACCTTCTGTCCGCGTGGCGCGCCAGAGCGGACTTTTTTCGTTTTGGGAGCGCGATCAAAAGCGATGACCGGTGAAGCGCGGAAGACAGGGCGGCCAACCCTGTACACTTCAGAAATTGCAGCGACCATTTTGGGGCGACTGGCCGAAGGGCAAACGCTGCGCGCGGTGTGCCGCGACGAGGGCCTACCGTCGGAATCTACGGTGCGGACCTGGGCTATGGACAACCGCGATGGGTTCGGCGAGCGATATAAGGTCGCCCGGGAGATCGGTTATCACGCGATGGCCGATGAAGTACTCGAGCTCGCTGATGACGGCCGGAACGATTGGATCGAGCAGCAAGGCGAAGGCGACCAGAAATTCTACAAGCTGAACGGTGAGCATGTTCAACGTTCGCGGCTACGGTTCGATGCGCGCCGGTGGCTCCTGTCCAAGGCGCTCCCGAAAATCTACGGCGACAAGCTCGAATTGGCTGGGGACAAAGACCAGCCGCTAACAGTGGTGATCCGCAAGTTCTCCGATGGCGGAAATCCTCCTACCGAATAGGTGGGAGCCGCGGGACTATCAGCGGCCGCTCTGGAATGCCCTTGAGGCCGGGTGCCGGCGCGCGATCGGGATTTGGCATCGTCGGGCCGGCAAGGACGACGTTTGCCTGCACTGGGCGGCCGTATCGGCATTCGAGCGGCCGGCGACCTACTGGCACATGCTTCCCGAATACGCCCAGGGACGCAAAGCGATCTGGAATGCGGTCAACCCGCACACGGGTATCAGGAGGATCGACGAGGCGTTTCCGAAGGCGCTGCGAGCGACCACGAATGAGCAGGAGATGTTCATTCGGTTCAAGAATGGCGCGACGTGGCAGGTTGTTGGTTCGGACAGCTATAACTCGACCGTCGGGTCGCCGCCGGCCGGCGTGACATTCTCGGAATGGGCATTGGCCAACCCGGCGGCGTATGCGTATCTCGCGCCGATCCTGGTCGAGAATAACGGCTGGGCATTGTTCATCACGACGTCGCGCGGGCGAAACCACGCGAAGTCGATGCTGGACATGGCGCGCGGGAGCTCGGATTGGTTCGCGCAGGTTCTGACCGTCGACAACACCGGCGCGATCTCGCGGGAATCCGTTGAGATCCAGCGGAAGGAATACCACGGCATCTACGGCGACGAGGCCGGCGACGCGCTGATCGAGCAAGAGTATTACTGCTCCTTCGAGGCTGCTGTGCTCGGCTCATATTGGGGCAAGCAGCTCAGGGAAGCCGAGCAAGGCGGCCGGATCCTCGATGTCGCGGTCAATCGCGATCTGCCGGTCAACACGGCCTGGGACATCGGGGTCGATGACGCGATGGCGATCTGGTGCTTCCAAGTCTATCCGGATCATCTCGATGTCGTCGATTACTACGAGAATCACGGTCTCGGATTCGATCACTACTGCAAGTGGCTCGACGAGCGCGGCTATCACGGCACCGATTGGGTGCCGCACGACGCCAAGGTTCGCGAAGCCGGCGCGCCCGGTGCCAGAACTCGAATTGAGACCCTGATTTCGCTGGGCCGGAAGCCCGAGCTGAGCCCGAACCAGAAGCTGATGGACGGCATCAATGCTGGCCGTCGGACAATCCCGTTTGCAAGGTTCGATCGGGTCAGAACGGCGCGGGGGCTCGATTGCCTTCGCGAATACAAGGCCGAATGGGATCAGGACAACCGGGTCTTCAAGAAGACGCCGGATCATAACTGGGCATCGCATGGTGCGGACGCGTGGCGCTGTCTTGCAAATGCGTGGCGCGCGCCGATGCGAGAGCCGGAGAAGAAGCCGGAAGCTCCGCTGGTCACGCCGATGCAGGAAATGACCATCGACGAGTGGGTCAACGATCAACCAAGCGACAGCTTCGCGAGGGAAACACTGTGAGTGAACAGCTTGGCTGACGATACTCCGGACGATAGCGGCAAGGACAGTGACGTCGCGCACTGGCTGACCGAGATCGAACGCGCCCAGAACACCACGGCGATGAAGCGATGGGAGGAGCGTTGCCGGAAGATCCGCGACAAATACCGCTATGAGGCGTCGGCGACCGCGAAGAAGCGCGGCTATCAGATGCTCTGGTCGAACATGGAGACGATGAAGCCGGCGGTGATGTCGAAGCCCCCGAAGGGGGCAGTGCAGCAGCGCTGGAAGGACCGCGATCCGGTCGCGGGTAAGGCAACGGAGATGTTGCAGCGCGCGATCAACTTCACCTTCGAGGCCAACGACTACATGTCGAAGTTCTTGCAGGTGCGGGACGACTATCTGCTCTACGCGCGTGGCATAGCGCGGGTGAAATATTCACCGGTGTTCGACACGGTTACGCAGGAAGCTGGACAGCCGGACGACGCGGCGATCGATCCCGCCAACGATCTGGCGGAGCAGGCAAAGGAAGCCTATGCGAGCCCGCAGACGATCCTGAAATCGGAAAATGTCGTGCTGGAGTATTACCAGCGCGGCGATTTCGTCCATTCGATCTCACGGACCTGGGATGAGGTCGAGTGGGAAGCGTTCCGCGGTTATCTCGGGCGCGACCAGCTGATCAACCGGTTCGGCAAGGAGGTCGGCGGGGCTATCCCGCTCGACGCGACGTCGGACGAATCCGACAAGGGCAAGAACAGCCCCAGCTTGCCGACATCGAAGGCGACGATTTGGGAAATTTGGGACAAGGTCAAGAATGAGGTGCTTTGGGTCGCCAAGGGTTATCCCAAGGTGCTCGAGCGCGGTCCGCCCTACCTCAAGTTTGACGGGTTCTTCCCGAATCCGAAGCCTGCCTATGGCACGCTGACGAACGACAGCCTCGAGCCGGTGCCTGACTATATTTTCTACAAGGACCAGGCCGACGAGGTCGATATGCTGACGGCGCGGATTGCGTCGTTGCAGCAGTCTCTCAAGTTCGTCGGCTTCTATCCAGCTGGTCCGGAAGGTGAAGGCCAGCCAGCGGTAGAGCGGGCGATGCAGCCCGGTTTCGAGAATAAGCTGATCGCGGTGAAGTCGTGGGCGGCGTTCGTCGACGGAGGCAAGAACGGCGCGCCGATCGCCTATTTGCCGATCGACCAGGTCGTGAACATCCTCAAGGGCTGCGTGGAACTCCGCAAGCAGCTGATTGAAGACATCTACCAGATCTACGGCCTGTCCGACATCATGCGCGGTGACGGCGATGCCAGCGAGACGGCGACCGCTCAGTCAATCAAGGCGCAATACGGTTCGGTGCGCATCAAAACGCGGCAGGATGAGATGGCGCGGTTTGCTCGGGACGTTACGGGGCTGGTCGGCGAGGTTATTTCAACCTGCTTTGCGCCGGAGACCATCATGCAGATGGCCAACATGCCGCTGCCGAGCCAAGCTGAGCTAGATGCAGCAGCCTTGGAGCAGCAGCGTCAGGCGTTGATCGCTAGCGCGCTGACGCCGCAGCAAATTGCCGGACCGCAACCGCCTGCGCAGTTGCCGGCACCTCAATCGATGGGAGCAGTAGCGTGAGAACCTGCGGCGATTGCCGGTCCTACGACCGAGAGTTCGAGCATGAAGGTAAGAAGTACGGATTTTGCTTCCGATTTCCTCCAACTGCGCTGGCCGAAAACAAAAGCACCGCGCCGTTGGTGCAGCGGGAACTGCGAGAGTGCGGCGAGTTCAAGCCGAAGCCAAAGTTGCGGACCAAGGCCAAGGCACGGGTGCGTAAGTGATCCCTGTTCAGCCGCCGATGCAGGGGCAGCCCTTGCCGCAGCCCCAGCCGCCGGCATCGACGCAGCAGCCGGTGACGATCGACGCTGTGATGGCGCTGCTGCGCGATGGCATGACGCGGCGCTTCAGGATCGATATCGAGACGGACTCGACGATCACCGGTGACGAGAGCCAGGAGCGCCAGGATCGGAACCAGTTCATCGAGGCGACAACCAAGTTCGTGCAGGCCTGGGGGCCGATCGTTCAAGCCAACCCGGATCTGGCGCCGCTTGCTGGTGGTCTTCTGAAGTTCGGCTTGCAGGCCTTCCGCACAGCGCGCCCGCTCGAGGAACTATTCGACGAGACGGTCGACAAGCTCGAGGCGAAGGCCGCGCAGCCCAAGCCGCCCCCGCAGCCGTCGCCCGATGAGGTGATCAAGTCGGAGACGGCCCAAGCGAAGGGGCAGGCGGAAATCATGAAAGCCCGGACCGATGCCGCGGCGTCGATGCAGGACGCGGCGGCGAAGGAGCGCGCTGCGCAGATCGACATGGCCGGCAAGGTGATGGATCACCGGCATAAGGCTGCTGAGCACCAGATGGCGATGGAGCGCGCCGCGGTGCAGGCGGTCAACCCGCCGCAGGGTTCGGTCTGATGCAGCGTCTTTGCAGGGCTTGCGGCGAGTTTCACGACCTGGACCAGCCCTGGCCGGCGAGGTGCCATGCCCATTTCCGTGCTCGCGGTCCGCGGTCGTCGCTCGCGTTTCCCATGGTTGTCTCCGACGCCATGGCACCGATCCAGAGCATGGCTGACGGACAGTTCTATGACTCAAAAGCCGCGCTTCGGGAGCACTACCGGGATCGGGGTGTGATCGAGATCGGCAATGAAATTCCGGCAGCCATCCAGCTGGCGGAGAATAGCAGGCCGAAGCGGCCGAAGATCAGCAAGGCGGACATTCACGGCGCCGTTCAGAAGGTCAGGCAGGGCTACAAGCCGCGCCCGATGACGGTTTCCGAGTTCAAGGCCGCGGACTAACCCAGAGAGATCAAAATCTATGGCTGACGACGTCATCGACGTGCTCCCGGGCACGAGCGAACAACCTTCCACGCCCAGCGTTCGTGAATCGATCGAGGCTGCGGTTGCGCAACAGCGCGAGGCGCCGGACACCGGCGGCACCGAGCAGCGGCAGCAGCAGGCCGCGGAGCCTCCGGCGGAGACCGAAAAGCCTGCCGCTGAGGGTCGGGATGAAAAGGGCCGGTTCGTCGCCAAGCCGGCCGCAGCGCCAGCTCAGGCGGAGCAGCGGAAGGACGCTGGGCAGCAGGAAGCAACCGGCGCGGCCACCGATCAGCAAGCACCCAAGACGGCCGCGCCGCCGACGTCATGGTCTCCGACCGCGAAGGCCGCATTCAACGACTTGCCGCAGCCCGTGAAGGACGCGATCGCCAAGCGTGAGGATGAGGTCAACAACGGTTTTGCGAAGCTGCAGGAGTACAAGCCGCTCGATCGGTGGATCGAAGAGGCGAAGCGCGGTGGCACCGACCTTGCCACGGCTGTCGCGACCTATCGCGGCATCGAACTCGAGCTGCAGCGTGATTTCGTTAGCGGGATTGCCGGTCTGGCGCAGCGCCAGAATGTGCATCCGTTGCAGCTTGCACAAGCAATTGTCGCCCGGTTCGGCGATCCGTCTCAAAGCGGAATCCCGGGCGCGCAGCAACCACATCAACAGGGTGCCGCGTTCGATCTGAAGCCGATCACTACTCGACTGGACGGACTGGAGAGGACTTTCCAGGCCCAACAGCAAGCCAGCGTGAACGCAGAAATCGAGCGCTTCGCATCAGACCCGAAGCACCCGTATTTCCACAACGTTCGCGAAACGATGGGTCATCTCATGAACACGGGTCAAGCCGCGTCCATGGACGATGCTTACGAGAAGGCTTGTTGGGCCAACCCGGAGATCCGCGCGCTGCTCATCAAGCAGCAGGCCGCGCCAGCACCGGCCGCGAAGGCTGACGACGCCGTTTCAAGGGCGCGCGCGGCCGCAAAAGCAACCGGGGGCACGCCTCCCGTTGGTCTCGCAGCGCCAACCGGCCTGCAGGTCCCGGCGGGCGCCTCTGTTCGTGACACCGTCGTCGCTGCCGTGAACGCGCAGCGTGGCATTTAAGGGAACATCATTCAAATGGCCTCTCCTCTCGTTACCACGGTTGACTGGGGTGACGTCACCACCACCACGCTCGAAAGTCGTTCGCGCGTGCTGGCCGACAACATCTCGAACAACAACGCGCTCCTCTCGGTCCTGAAGCAGAAGGGCAAGCAAAAGCCCTTCACCGGCGGCCGCGAGATCTTCCAGGAACTGCGCTATGCGCAGAACCAAACGTTCATGTGGTATTCTGGAACTGAGTTCCTGAATATCTCGCTGAACGAAACGATGACCGGCGCGCGCTTCCCGATCAAGCAAGCGTCGATCGCTGTCGTGCTGTCCGGGCTGGAGCAGATCCAGAATGCCGGCGACGAGCAGATGATTGACCTGATCGAGGCTCGCGTCGACACTGCGGAAGACACCTTCTGGAACCAGATGTCGGCTGCGGTCTACTCCGACGGCACCGGCTTTGGCGGCAAGCAGCTCAACGGCATCTCGCTGTTGATCTCCAAGGCGCCGACCTCCGGCATTGTCGGCGGCATCGATCGGTCGCAGCAGGTGTGGTGGCGGAATGCGGCGATCAACGCCAATACCGACACCCGCGGCGTGGTCACGGCGACCAACATCCAGTCTTACATGAACTCCATGACGATCAGCCTGAAGCGCAACAGCGACGGCATCGACATGATCGTGTTCGACAACAACTACTACCAGGCCTATCTGACCTCGCTGCAGACCATTCAGCGCATCACGACGTCGCCATCTTCGAAGGCCGGCGCCGGCTTCACCTCGCTGAAATATTACGGCGCGGGCAAGGAAGTCGACGTCTATCTCGACGGCGGCAAGAACGGCCAGATCCCGACGAACACGGGGTACTTCATCAACTCCGATTACCTGTTCTACCGGCCGTCTGCGAAGCGCAACTTCGTGGTGATCGGCGGTGATCGGACGCCGACCAACCAGGACGCCATCGTTCGGCTGATGGCATGGGCGGGCAACCTGACGGCGAACAATCTGTCGCTGCAGGGCGTGCTTTGGCAGTAAGGAGACGGACCAATGACTATCGCATATCTTCAGTATGAAGGTGTGGGTGCCCGGACCTACGTTCCGGAAGGCCCGCTCGACACGACCGGCAAGACTGGTCCGCTGCCGAACTTCCGCCCTGGTGAGGTGGTTGCCGGCGATGCAGAAGCAGAATTCGTCTACGTTCTGCTGACGACCGGCTCCTCCAACGTCACGATCAACCAGGGTGACGTCTACTACTGGGACAACACGTTTGCAGCCACGGCGCTTGCGACCGCGGCTTCTCCGCGTGGTGTTTCGGTCGGTACCGTGTACCTTGGCGGTCGCTTCGGCGATCCGGCGTCGGCTCCGTTCTCGGTCGTGCTTCCGACCGCGGGCACATATGGTGTGTGGATGCAGCGGGCCGGCGTCTCCCTGACCAAGGCCGCGTCCACCGCAGCGACCGGCAACCTTGCCGAAACGACTGCGACGGCCGGCCAAGTCAATGCACCGGCATCGGCGACCGTCGGCACCAAGTTGATCGTTGGGATGTATTTCCCCGCGAACTACACGGCGCCGACCTTTACCGCCACCACCACCACGGGCTCGCCGACTCTGACGGGGTTCTCGACCGTGACCGGCATCTATCCGAACCAGACCATCTCTGGCACGGGCATTCCCGGCTCGACGACGATCCTTTCGATCAACGGCAACCCGGGCAACTACTCGATCACGATGTCTGCCAATGCTTCGGCGACCGGCACCGGCGTGACCGTGACGGCCAACGGGTACGTCGAGACGTATCTGAAGTGGCCGTACATCGACAAGACGAACTAACCACCTGGGGCGGCCTTCGGGCCGCCCTTTCTCTTTCTCCGATCAAAAGGACAAGAATTATGCTCGACGACATTGGCAGCGCGTTTGGAACGGAATTTGCGACCATCGGCATGGGCGGAAACGCCGAGTTTGCCGACCAGAACAAGGGCGTGACGCCCGTGTTCTTTGTGCTGCCCGTGCAGGATGAGGCGGCCACCGAGAAAGCCGGCGCGCTCCGTATGCAGGAGCAGGAGATGGTTCGCATCCACGTTGCCGGCGATACGCTCAACGTCGCGACCTCTCCGGTGACGGAGGAGATCAAGCAGCGTTTCCCGGAACAGTATCGGAAGTGGAAGGAAACCCGCCAGGAGCGCCATATTGTCGGCACGCCGCTGAAAGCGTGGCCGCTCATTCCGGCGATCCGGGTTTTCGAGTTCGAGGCGATCGGCATCTTCTCGGTCGAGAACTTGGCCGAAGTCGCCGACGCCAACATTCATCGGCTGGCGGACGGCCGCGCATGGCGCGAGAAGGCCAAGGCGTGGCTCGAGGCCGCCAAAAAGGGCGGTGCGGCTGCGAAATACGCTGCCGAGAACGAACGCCTGCGTGAACAGGTCGCTGGCCTTGAAAAGCGTCTTGAGGAACTGGCCGCTCAGGTGAAGGCTTCGAGCAAGGAAGCCGCTTGATGTCGATCCTGAGCGTGTTGCAGACAGCCATGCCGCTGTGTGGTCTGCCAGCGCCCGCTCAGGCCGTCTCGTCGGTTGATCCGAACGTTCAGAAGTTCGTTGCGATGGCGCAGGACATCGGCGACGAGCTCCGCGAGCGATTTTTCTGGCGTAACCTGAACATTGCCGGCCAGATCACGGGTGACGGGTCGACGACGATGTTCGAGCTGCCATCGGATTGGGCGCTGTTGTCGCCAGGCCAGCAGATCTATTCGTCGGTGAACACGCTGTCGCCGCTTTATGGGCCGATCACGAACGAACAGCTGGCTGCCCTCAAGTCGTCCCAGGTCACGCCAGTGCGCCCGGTCTGGCGCCTCATTGGATCAGCGCTCGAGTTCTTTCCCGCGATCGGGGCCGGAGAGATCATCACCTTCAACTACTATAGCACCAACTGGGTATCGAACACGGACGGATCGCTGCGCCAGCCCACATTCCTGCTCGACAGCGATTTCTCAATGATCGACGAGCTCGTGATCCGGCGCGGCCTCATCTATCGCTGGAAGGAATCGAAGGGCCTTGAATGCTCGGCCGATCAAGCTCGATATGAACGGGCACTCGATCGGGCTGCCGGGCGTGAGGATGGCGAGCGCATCACATCGACGGCTGCGCCCGTTCTCGACGTCGATGGCTGGTGGCCCGGAACCGTCACGTTCGTAGGGCCGGTATGAAGAAGCGGCGTCCACCTCCGTCGCAGACCGCCTTCCTGCCGGCGCCGACCGCAGGATGGTATGTCGGTGACAACCTGTCGACCGCTCCACCTGGCACAGCATACATTCTCGACAACGCCTTTCCGCAGCAGGACTATGTCCGGATGCGCGCCGGTTCGCTGGCGTACGCGACCGGGATGGTATCCGCGGCCGTCACCTCCCTGATCCCTTACGTCAATGGGACCAGTAGCAAGTTCTTCGCATCCTGCGCCGGCAACATCTATGACGTTACGAGCGGTGGCGTCGTCGGCGCGCCGGTACAGGTCGGGCTCAACACGACCGCGCTTGTGGAGTACATCCAGTTCACGAACGCAGGAGCGACGTGGCTGATCTGTGTTAACGGCGTCGATCCTGCCTTTATGTTCAATGGCACGTCCTGGCAGACCTCACCGGCCATCACTGGTTTGACCGGGGGAAATCTCGCCTTTGTCTGGCCGTTCAAGAGTGCGCTTTACGGAGTGCAGGCTGCGTCACTTGCGGCATGGTACCTCGCTCCAAATGCGATAGGCGGAGCCGCAACCAAATTCGACCTATCCGGCATCTTTAAGTATGGCGGCTATTTGCTTTGCGGAACGTCGTGGTCGATTTCGTCGAACAGCGGTCTGTATGAGACAAACGTCTTCATCACCTCGGAAGGCGAGGTGGCGATGTACGATGGTCTCAATCCGGCTGACACGGCATGGACGCTGAAGGGCCTCTACAAGATCGCGAAGCCGCTTGGGCGTCGCTGCATCATGAAGGCCGGCGGCGATATCGCCATCATGACGGAAGACGGCATCGTCCCGATGTCTCAGGTCATGACACTGGATCAGATCGCGCTTCAGAATGTCGCAGTGACCAAACCGATCGCGCCCGCGTGGAAGAATGCGGTGATCGCGCGACAGGGATTATCCGGCTGGCAGATCACGACCTGGCCGCTGCAAAGCATGGGGATCATCAACCTTCCGAAGGCGACGGCCGGCGATGCCACCCAGTTCATCGCCAATGTTCGGTCTGGTGCGTGGGGAAGGTATCTCGGTTGGGACGCCAACTGTTTCGCCGTCTACAACAACAATCTGTACTACGGCACATCCGATGGGAGGGTGATGCAGGCCGAAACGGGAGGGCAAGACGACGGGAAGAACTACACGATGACGATCTTCCCGTCGTACACGGATCTTAAATCGCCGGCCAACACCAAGCACGTCAAGATGGTGCGGCCGAGGCTGCAGGCATCCTATGGCGTCACTCCGAAGGTCACGGTGAAGGTCGATTTCGACACGACCGCACCGCTGGCACCGACGGCGAGCGTGCCGGCGTCGACCGGCGCGCTGTGGGACGTGGCGCTCTGGGACGCCGCGGTGTGGCCTCCGCCGCTAGTTGATCTATCGGCGTGGACCGATGCTGAGGGATTCGGCGCGGTCGTGTCTCCGGTTCTTCAGTTGACGCTATCCACCTCGATCACGCCGGACGTCCGGCTGAACTCGACCGAACTGCTTTATGAGGTCGGCGCGCCGATGGGGTGATCGTGGTGTTTCAGGATACCGCCCGAGCGAGACGCATCGCGGAGCCCGCCCTGAATTGCACGTTCTCCGAGCCAATGATTGGGCTGGTGATCGAGCGAGATGGCGTCGATGTCGGTGCTGTGATCCTCAACGGCTACACGCCGGGCTGCAACATCGATCTGACGGCAGTCGGCCGCCGCGCCTGGACGCCGTTCGTGGTGAGGGATATCGCCCGCTACTGCTTTGCACGGGTGAAGCGGATCACGGCTCGCACGAGCGTGAAGAATGAACCGGCGATCAAAAGCCTGACGAAACTCGGTTTCAAACAAGAGGGCATCATGCGGGACTTTTTCCCTGATGGTGATGCCGTCTGCATGTCGCTCCTCCGGAGCGAGCAAAAATTGATCAGGCTGTAAAAATGGACTCACCCAAGGCGCCGGATCCATACGCGACCGCTGCAGCGCAGACGCAGTCGAATATTCAGACCGCGAAGACGCAGCAAGAACTGAACATGGTCAATCAGTCGAACCCTTATGGTTCGCTGACCTATTCGGTGAGTGGGACGAACGCCGACGGCACGCCGCAATACACGGCGACCACGACGCTGACGCCAACCGGTCAGACGCTGTTCGACAACGCCAACGCGCTTGCGGGCAAGCAGCAGTCGATCGCGAATACGCTGCTGAGCGGCGGGCAGGGCGCATTCTCCGGACAGCCGCTTGATCTGTCTTACAACGGGACTGCGGCGTCGCTCGATGCGCTCAACAAGGCACGGCTCGATCCTCAGTGGCAGCAGAACCAGAGCCAGCTCGAGGCGCAGCTGGCTGCGCAAGGTCTGCAGCCTGGAATGCCAGGATACGACGCCGCTTTCCGCAATTTCAGCACTGCGAAGAACGACGCATACAACAGCGCGAATCTGGCCGATTACCAGACGGCGGTGAACAATGCGATTACGCAGTATCAGATGCCGCTGCAGACCTACTCAACGCTAGTCAACGGCACATCGCCGCAGATGCCTAACTCTGCGGCCGTGTCGACGCCGACGACGAACGTGGCGGGGACGGATATCGCCGGGCTCGTGCAGAAGAATTATGAAGATCAGCTGAACCAGAGCAACGCCACGATGGGCGGTCTATTTGGCCTCGGCGGAACGCTTGGCGGCAGCCTGCTGCAGGGCATCGGCAAAGCTGGCGGCATGGCGTCGTTCTTCTCGGATCGGCGCCTCAAGAGCGACATCGTCCGGATCGGCACGCTCGAAAACGGCCTTCCCGTCTACGAATACACGATCTTCGGCGGCCGCCAGCGCGGCGTGATGGCTGACGAAGTCGAGCAGGTCATGCCTGATGCCGTGTTCACACATCCGAGCGGTTTCAAGATGGTCAATTATGCAGCGTTGGGGCTCGCCTGATGGCTATCGGTGATTACTCGATCGATACGACCGGCACGCAAGGCGACGTCAACCGGCGCCGGGCATATGCGGACGCGCTCATGCGCGCGGGCGGCGATAGCACGCCGATCAGGAGCCCGTGGCAGGGTCTCAATCGGCTCGCGCAGGGTCTGATCGGCGGCTATCAGGGCGGCCAGATGGATCGGGAAGAGGACGCGGGCCGAAAGGCTGCGAACGATCAGCTCGCCAGCTTGCTGCTCAGCGCTGGAGGACTGTCGGGGCAGGCTAGCACTCCTTCTGCTGCGTCGGCCGTTGCAGGTTCCGCCACTGGACCGACGGTCGCGGCTGGGCCCAACGCTATTGCGGGGACGGTCGGCATGGATCAGCGTCTTGCTGACCGCACCCAGGATTTCATTCAGGATAATCCGGGTACTTTCCTCTCCAGCGGCGTACGCAGCCGGGAAGACCAGGCGCGACTCTATGCCGATCGGGCAAACAACCCCAACCCGGTGGCCGTGCCGGGCACCTCCCTACATGAGCGCGGCATGGCGGCGGATATCGGCGGCATGTCGCATGGACAGCGCGCGATGCTGCCTCAGTATGGGCTCGCCCAGCCGGTTGCCAACGATCCGGTGCATGTGCAGTTGGCCGACGCCTCCGACGATGCGAAGCTGCCGGCGGCGGCTCAGCCGACGCAAGGTATGCTCCCGACCGCGGAAGCTGTTGCCGGTGCCCAGCCGGTGCGGATGCTCCAGAACCAAACCACGGCGGCCGCGCTGCAGATCCTGCAGAACCCCTATGCGACACCCGCGCAGAAGCAGGTAGCGAGCGCGATGCTTAGCGCCGCCCTTAAGCCGCGCGAGCAGCACACCCAGGTAACTGACGCGGCCGGCAACGTCTGGGACGTCAATCAGACAACGGGGCAACGCACAGTCGCGCTGAAGAAAGACCCGTCGTTCAGCGCTCCATACAAGGACGACGATGGCAACCTGGTGCAAAAGGACGCGACCGGGAAGATCTCGGTCCTTTCGGCCGCGGACAAGACGCCGAACAGCGTCAGCGAATACAAATACTATACGGACAACTTCAAGCCGACGCCTGAGACCCCCAAGCCGATGGATTATGCGACCTTCTCGACGGCGAAAGCCCGAGCGGGCGCGACGAACATCAGCAACAGCGTCGATCTCAACAGCGGCCAGACCTACGACAAGCAGCTGGCCGAAGGGCTGGGCAAGTCGCATGCCGGGCTTGCCAACGGCGTCGAAGATGCTCAGGCTCGGGCCCGGGATATTGCCGCGATGCAGGGCGCGATCGACGCAATCCAGCGCAACGGGGGCACTACCGGCGGCCTGGCGCCGCAAGCACGGCTCGAGATCCAGAAGTCGATCAACGCGGGCCTCAATGCCGTCGGCATCACCAAGCCGTTCAGCGAGGACGATCTATCGGATAAGGAGTTCCTGACCAAGTTCAACCGCTCGATGGCCGGCGCGCAGGCGAAAAACGCGGTCGGCAGTCGCGTGACGAACTTCGAGATGTCCAACTTCCTGAAGGCGAACCCGGGTCTCGACATGACCGTGACGGGCAACCAGCGCCTGCTCGGCATCCAGGCGCAGATCGAACAGCGGAATATCGCGGTCGGCAATGCCGTCCGCGATGCGACGGCCGAAGCTATCTCGCAGAGCAAGAAGGTCGATCCGCGCACGGTTGAGGGGATCATCCGGAAATACGACGAGGATCATCACATCACGGATCCCGCCACCGGTCAGGATCTGACGCAGAGCTACGTGCTGCCTGAGTTCCAGAAGGCCGACCAGGGTACGAACGCAGGCCTTGCCGGCCGTCATGAGCAGAACATGGGCAAGGTTCGTCGGTACGATCCTGAAACGGGGACGCTGAAGTAAATGGCTGACGCGATCCAGATCCAGGCGCCGGACGGCTCGCTGGTCGAGTTTCCCGCCGGCACGTCCGATGCCACGATCACGTCCGTCATGGCTCGCGAGTTCGGCGGACCGAAGCCGAAAGCCACAGCACCAGCGCCGACCACAGGCGAGGAAGTGCCGGCGTTCGACGTGATGGGCAGCGCGACCGGTACGACGACCCAGGCAGTTGCACCGTCGCAGATGTCCTATGGCGACCAGATGAACCACACGCTCGGTGCTGTCGACAGCGGCGTTCGCGCGGTTGCCAACGGCATCCCGTTCATGGATCGGTTCGCTGCCGGCATGGGGGCCCTGACCGGCATCGGTGGTGAGCGCGGCGACTATGCCGGCAATCTCGAAAAGCAGCGCGCGGAGGACAAGCGACTTGCAGACGCTGCGCCGGTCGCGAACACCGCGGCGCACCTGGTCGGGGGCGCCATAGCGCCGATTGGGGCGTTTGGAGCTGCAGCGAAGGGAACAGGCCTCCTCGCGAAGACCTTGCTTGGCGGCGGGGCTGGAGCGATGTTCGGCGGCCTACAGGGAGCATCCGAGGCGCCGGATCTGACCGATGTCGGCGACGTCGCGAAGCGGAGCGCGACCGGCGCGGCCGTGGCTGGAACAATCGGCTTTGGTATTCCAATCGCCGGAAAGGCGATCGGCACCGGCTATAACGCTATCGCTGATGCGTTGATTGGGGCCAACGGCGTCTCGCGCCCGGCGGCCCGACACTTGGTCGACGCGCTTGCCGCCGATACACCGACTGCAGTTCGCGGTCGGCTCGACGAACTCGGTCCTGACGCCATGCTGGCCGATGCTGGACCTGCATTTCTCGGCAAGACGCAGGGCGCGGTGCTCAACAGCGATGAGGCCCGGTCGATCGGTGTCGGTGCGCTCAATGCGCGGAATGAGGCGACGAACCGCCGGATCATGGGTGATGTGAATCGGGCGCTCGGCCCGGCTGAAGATCCCCAGACGGTGACCAACTTCATCCGCGAGCATCGGTCCGCCGTCGATAACGTGAACTATCCAGCTGCGTTGAACACGGCGCCTGATGTTCAGACCGCGCCAATCCTCGCACAACTCGATTACATGATCCCGCGCGCTGTCGGCATGGAGCGACGGGCCCTGACCAACCTGCGCGGCATGATGATGACGACCGAACGCCGCCCGCTGGTCGATGCCGCGGGTCATCCTCAATACGACAATCTGGGTCGTCCTCGGTTCGAGGAGATTCCGGTTAACCAGCAGGACGCGGAAGTCCTGCACAAGGTGAAGCAGGAACTCGACAACGTCATCCAGTACGATGCGCCTGGCCTTGGTATCCCGGCGGGGGCCGTCTCGCGGCAGCAGGGCGCTCTCCGAATGATGCGCGGCCAGCTGAACGAAGCGCTCGAGCAGCAGGTTCCTGGTTATGCGAACGCGAACCGGCAGTCGGCGGCTCTGGCGCGCCGCGGTGATGCTGTTGAAGCCGGGACCCAATATCTGGGGTCGGGAAAGACGACGCCGTCACCGGAGCGTTTTGCTGGCGAGTTTGGCCAGCTCGAGCCCGGCGAGCAGATCGCGTTCGCCAAGGGCTCGCGGGGTAACATCGATCGCGTGCTCGGGACCAAGGCGAACGACCTGCAGGCCTTGAAGGGCGAGCTCCAGGGCGAGGGTGGCTGGAACACAGCGAAGATTGCAACGGTTCACGGCCAGGACGCTGCCGATGATCTGATGGCATCCGTCGAACGGAACGCGAAATTCCGGGATACCCATAACAAGGTCGTCGAGAACTCTCAGACTGCACAGCGGCGCGCAGCGGCCGAGAACATGAAGCCGGAAGTGCCGGGCGAGATGCAGCTGATCACGCCGCAGACGACCGGGATCGGGTTGTTGTCGGCCGGCGCAAAGAAGGCCGCGAACTGGCTGATCAACGGCATGCGGGCTGACCCGACGGCGCAATATGGGGAAATGGCGCGTATTCTGACTGCTCAGGGGGCTGCGCGCGATCAGCACTTGGATGCACTCGCTGCGTCGCTACTGAGTCGCGATGCCAATCGGGCTGCGGCGCCGGCTATCGGTGACCGCTCTGCGTTGGCGGCAGCCCTGCTTGCGAACGAGTTTGCGCGCGATCGTATCGCCACGCGATGAAGATGAAGGCAGCTGAAAATGCCGCACAGACCGCGATGCCCCAGCCAAAGCCCAGATTGTCGAAGGACCAGAACAGGCCCCACTTCATCAGGGCGATGAAGGCAAGCAGCACAGCCGAACAGATGAGGATGCGAAGCATCCCGAGAAAATAGCCCATCCGAGTCCAAAGTCAAAATCCGTACCAATCCGGCCCCTTTTTAGGGGCCTTTTTCGTGGATAATCCATGCCCAGGCAAAGTAACGGCACCTATCAGCAGCCGGCGAACACGTCCGGTATTCCGAGCACGCCGATCAGCTCGACCGCCTACAACGCGCTGATTACTGACATCGGCAGCGAGATCACGAACAGCCTGGACCGCGGTGGCCGGTCGGCGATGACGGCGCCTCTTCCGATGGGCGGTCAGAAGATCACGGGGATGGCCGATCCTACTGTCTCAACGGACGGGGCGACAAAGAACTACGTCGACACAAAAACCGCGGCGTTCTTCTCGACTGGAGACGTCAAGCTCACGTTGAAGGCTTTCGCCGATCCTGGATGGGTTCTGGTCGTGAGCACTGGTGACGGCTCAGGATTGGTCGGGACCATCGGAAGTGCTGCTTCCGGAGCGGTTCTCCGCGCGAACGCCGACTGTCAGGCGCTCTTCACCCTACTTTACACGGTTATTAGCGATGCAAATTCGCCCCTCTTCACGTCATCTGGCGTTCTGACAACGCGAGCCGCGCAAGGCACTGCAGCGACTGCATGGGCGGCGAATTGTCGAATCCATCTAGGGTTTTGGGCCGGGCGCGCGATTGGCGTTACAGGAAATAGTGGATCTGGCTTCACGGCGCGGGTGCCTCTGGCATTTGTCGGCGAAGAAACGCACGTTCTCTCAGCCAGTGAGATTCCTTCGATCTCATCTGGTGGTAGCTATTCCGGATCAGCCACTGTCAACAGTGTTAACTGGGTTGCCAGCAATCCAAATGACTCCACAGCGGTTTCCGTTGTTGGCGGTGGTGTTGGATTGGCTGTTTCCGCAGCGAGTGGCGGCACAGTTTCAAAGATACAATCCATAGGCTCTTCGTCAGGCTCTGTCGCATTAACCTCTACAAACACTGGCGGTACCGCGCACAACAACATGCAGCCTAGCATTTTTGTCAACGCAATGGTGAAGCTGTGACAGGCATCATCGTCAGCAACCCTCCGCCAATTCAGGCGCCCCCGACGTCAACGTCCGGAGGCACCCAGGTTCTGGGGCCGCTTGCGTACACTCCGGCAATTCCAACGTTGCCGCAGACGTGGAGTGCCGCTCAAACCTTCCTGCCAAACACGCTCCTGCTAGCTGGATCAACCAGCGGCACGTTGATCCTCAATGGCCCCCCAGTCGCAAGCGGCGTGATCACCTGGCCCGCTGGAACGACGGACTTTTCGAGCACTGGCGGGACGTCTCAGGTCGTTATGCAGGCCGTCCAAGGGGGGGCTTTTACAGTACGGCAGCTTGGGATATCCGATCTGGGCGGATTGGGAGCAAACATCGCGGCGTTCTTGGCGACTCCATCAAGCGCTAATCTTCGGGCTGCTGTCACAGACGAAACCGGAAACGGTGCGCTGGTATTTCAGAATGGTGCACTCGGCACGCCTTCCTCAGCGACACTGACGAACGCAACTGGACTTCCTATTTCTGCCGGTCTCGCGGGCTATCCGAATGACGCCACGCTGTATCTCGACGGAACTGGCAATTTTACCGCGCCTGGAAGCGGCGGCCTGTCTCCTCAAGAGAGGGCTTATTGGAAAGATCGAGCAGCCCTCCTGGATCCCGCCGCCTATGTCTTTTGGAAGGGTGTCTTCAACGTCACCGTGCCCGCTGGAGAAACGTGGTATGTAGTCAATGCTTGGGCGACCAAGATCCAAGGTTCGGACCAATGGTATCACCGCGACCTTGGGATTGATGAATGCTTCCAGATTCCGGCAGGCACCACGATTTCAACGATCGGAATTGCTGACTGCTTCCTTTATGTTTGCCGTCCGGCGCTGGTCACAAGCGACGCAGCCTATTCCGATCCAAAGGGCCTTTACTATACGCGGCTCAATGCGCTTCGCGCCATAGCGCTTTCGCAGGCTTCAGCGACGCAAGCGGCGGGAGCGGCGGCCGGCACCGCGGCAACGACGTTTTTCCCGCCCGACTTCAACGATGGGATATTCGCGCAAGTCTCTGTCATGGACAGCGCTTGGTGCATCATCCTTGATGCGCTTGGCCGCGGCGCGTTGAATTCGTGCATAGAGGTCTCCGATAGGCACCAATTCCGACCCACCAAGACGCTGTTGACGCCGTTCCGGCGCGCGATGTTCCCAAGCATTCAGTGCCAAGGTGCATCGGTGAGCGGGAACGCGACGGATACGATTGTCGGCGGCTCTGGGGTGGTGAGCTATTACAAGCTCCCGGATACCTTTCGCACTCAAAGCCCTCTGAATTCTTACCGCTCCGCGGTGCTGGCCGACACCCCCAAGATTTATTACACCTTCGATGAGGTGAGCGGGACCGTTGTAAATGACGCAGGATCTGTCGGTCTGAACGGTGCTTATTTCGGATCTGTAGTTCTAGGGTTGCCGGGCGCCACATCTGACGGTCGGTACAGCGTTGGCTTTAATGCTTCGAATGAAGGCGTCTCGATCCCAGGAAGCACGAACTTCGACTTCGCGGGTGGCGACTTCACCTATGAGGCGTGGATCAAGTTTGATGCGCTCCCGACACCGACCGCAGGAGCCGACGTGTTTGTCGTGAACGCATGGCAGATCAGTGCCAGCGATCCGACTTCTACGCTGCTCGCCGTGTCCAATAACAAGTTCAAGTTATACACAATGGTCACTGGCAGCGTCGTGGTTACTGTCAGTAGCACGGTCAGCCTCGGGCTTGCCCAGTATTATCATGTGATCGCCGGCCGTAGCGGTGGAAATCTGTTCATTCGGGTTGTCAGTAAAGAAACACGGCAAACCGCCGCGATATCCGCCAGCATTATCGCGCGCGGTAGCAACGCAGTTTGGCTCGGCACCGCAAATAATGGCTCGGCATACGTAACACCATTGACCGGCCGTATCGACGAATTTGCCCTCTACAATTTCGCGCTGTCGGATGCGCGCGCTGACGCACATCATGCAGCTCAGATTGGTTGGTGATCTTCCGACAACAGGCGCTAACTGACCGAGCAACCAGCCGCCCTCCGAGGCGGCTTTTTCTTTGGAGAATCCATGAAGACATCCGACAACGGCCGGGCCTTTATCGAGGCCTTTGAGGGCAAGTTCCTCAAAACCTACGACGATGGAGCCGGCGTTCTTACGATCGGGTACGGCCACACCACAGCGGCGGGCCCTCCTAAAGTCGTAGCCGGGATGACGATCACGGATGCGCAGTGCGATCAGATCCTTGCATCAGACCTTGGAGCCGTCGAAAGGGACGTGTCCCGGATCATCAAGGTCCTGCTGAACCAGCCGCAGTTCGATGCGCTGGTCTCGTTTCACTTCAACACGGGCGCGCTCCAGAGCGGAACGATCGACGACAAAATCAACGCCGGCAATATCGACGGCGCGATGGCGACGCTGCTCCAATACGTAAATGGCGGCGGCAAAGTCATGAACGGTCTGGTGCGCCGCCGCAAAGCTGAACGTCTGATGTTCCTCGGCCAAGTTGAAGCCGCCATGGCCTTGGCCGGAGCGCACATGGCCGCGCCTGACGGCCCGATGCCGCAGAATCCTACTCCATCTCCAACTCCGGTTCAGCTTCCTAAAACGGAGGAGGAATCGTTCTGGGACAACTTCGTCCATCTCTTCATCAGAAAGGCTTAGATCATGTTTGGACTGACATTCCTGGGTGACATTCTCGTATTCATCGGCGGCTTCGCCGTGTGCTGGGTCTTCAAGGATCAGATCATCAAGCTCTTCCTCGGCGCCAAGGCATTTGCTGACAAGTTGGATGCAAAGGCCAAGGCGATTCGGGACGCCGTGAAATGAGGCCTGAGATCATCGCGCCGCTCGCGCGAATCCTGCTCCGATATCTGGGTGGAGCACTCATCTCGGCAGGCTTTGCGATCAGTCCGAACACGCTCACCGATCCTGATCTTGTTCAGGTGCTTTGCTTCGTGATCGGCGGGTTGTGCACGGCGGTTTCGGAGGGCTTCTATGTGGTGGCCCGCAGGCGAGGGTGGAATACCTGATGCTTTCCATCCTTGGCATAATCACTGGCTTAGCTGGTCCCATTGCAACAATCGCAGGGAAGATCGCCGACAGCAAAATAGCTCTCGCCAAGGCTCAGACTGATGACGAGCGCAACAAGATCAATGGCGAAATCGAAGAACTGAACGCGCGAAAATCTGTTCTGATTGCCGAGGCCGGATCACGCCTCAATGCAATCATTCGCGGGCTCATGGCGACACCTGTGGTGATCCTGCTCTGGAAGCTTCTGGTCTACGACAAGGCGCTAGGTCAGTGGACCGATGGTCATACCGATCCTCTTGGGGCCGATCTCTGGAAGATCATCACAGCAGTTATCGCGTTCTACTTTCTTTATGACATCACTGCGCGCTTCAAACGCTAGGGAATTGGAATACTGGAATGGTCATCGACTACACAATCACGGTGGGCAACCTCATCGAGATCGGATCAATCATCGGGGGAGGCGTGCTAGTGTTGATGACCCTCAAGAGCGATGTGAGCGCCCTGAAATCAGGAGCGAAAGATGTCCGCGTCGATCTCGGAGAAATGCAGGCCGAGATCAAAAAGATTGGCGAAGTGCTGATCACGCAAGCGGATCAGAACCGACGCATCATGCACCTTGAAGAGGATGTGCGCGAGCTGCGCCATGGGCGCGGCTTCGTCCGAGAATCGATCGAAAGAGAATATCCGTGATCGGCGCAAGCCGATAGTTGGTGGAAGCCTTCTCCACTCAACGCCTCTCAGAGACTTGCCCGGCGCCCTAACCGGCGCCGGGCTTTTTCTCATTGGGGGATACCGTACATCGCCCGGTATAGACCGGTGAGTTGCCCTAGGATTATCTGCTTTTCAGTCAGGGTTTTTGCCGCCGAAAGCTCCTTGTTCAGAGCAGCACAGCGAATTTCGAACTGGGTTGGCGATAGCATTGGTGGCTCCTATTGTTCGGGCGAATCACCCGCGTAACAATTTTCGCCTCCGTCAATCCTGCCGCAACGCACCCACTCAATCTGCGTCTTTCGGTTGAATGTGGTTTGCCACGGCTTCATTGACCTTCTGTCGGTCAAGCCGATCCTCGGGTGAGAGTTTAGAGACTGGACGCCAGATCTCGACCGGTATCGTCAAGTGGCTGTCCACCGGCTTCCGGACCCATTCCCACCATTGATCGAAAGCGTCTTTGGTCATCGCATCAGTTCGAATAGCTCGAGGACATCTGCAAGCCGTAGCTTAGCACCCTTGGGCATATGCTGGAGGAGCAGGTGCCTGGTGTTAGCGGCGATCTCGTCCCGCTTGAGCGGGCTGTACTCGGCGTGGAATGCGCGCATCTTGGCGGCGAACTGACGGGCCACCTCGGGCGGGACTTCAAGTGGCTTTCGGGTTATCGGCATAACCGGAAGATAGGTATCCGGAGCCGGTTTGGCGAATCCAAGCTGGCTTGCTTTTTAGGGCACCCGACCCCGAAGTAGGTAGCAATTCCCGGCACCGGTGTTAGCCTGAACCCGGGTCACGTCCCGATTCATCATAGGATGACTGGCCTCAGCACCGGCCTCCGGCCCCCAGAGGTGCTGAGGCCGTTTCTTCTCGGGGTAGGAACCGCCGTGCTGGATTCTGGTTATCGAAAGGTCGAGTGCTGACGATTGCCCAAGCACTTGGACGAATGCCGGCCTCAGCACTCTCCCCGGGAGCTGGGGCCTTTCTGTCAGGAGGCCGGTTTTCTCAAGCGGCTAACCGGTGCGACAAAGTGAGACATCTGGAGGAAACCGGACAGACAGGCCGGCCGATCTTTGCCATCCTCGCCAGCAATTCAGAACGCAGCAATTTTTTGGGAGCTCCAATGCCAGCCTGGTCCGCTGAGGACGAAAAGCGGCTATTGCAATTGGTTCGGGGTACAGGCCTCACGAAACGCCAGATCGCGCAAGAATTGGGGCGCAGCGAGGCCGCGGTCACCATCCGCCTGGCTCTTATCAGACGGCGGATTATCGAGAAATCGAAGCATCGGCTTATGCGCTAGGCCCAGGCTGCTGCGGCATGCAGCTTCGCTGCCCTGCCGTTCGTGTCGCCATCGTGGGCGCCTAGCCTTATTCCTCCTCGGCCCAGCTCAGCTTCTCGCAGTTCACGCAACGGCGCAGGCGATAGTTTTTGCCTTGGCGGCTGTCGAGTATGGACATTGCCCAAGTGATACCGCCGCAATGAGTGCAGACGCAAAAATCCGGCGGACGTTTTTGCCGGTCACCTCCGGCGCCGAGTAGATCGTTCATGAGTGTCGTTCCCTGCGAACCGCGAAACTCACAACGTGGACGTTTGTTCCTGGGCAGGAAGCAGTTTCCTATCTTTCTGATGGGGGGCATTTCTGGCTATCGTATCGCAGGATTGGAAGAGGCCGCCAACTGAGGCGTCATAGTGGACCGGACAGAGCGCGTAATCTTGCTGTTGCTTATGCTGTCAGTGTTGACGGCCGTTAGCGCGTTCGCCTTTTAAGGCGGCCTCAACCTCACCGCATAAACAGCCAGCCCACGCTTGCGATCAGGGCCACAAACGACACTGCCGCAGTGCAGACAAAGGCAGCTTCAATACCATCGATATGGTGGCGGTCTGGGTGCATAGCGCCTCCTAGATCGGCGCCCGTGAACCTGGGGTCAGCAACCATTCTGTCAGATCGGCGGTGGTCTCATCATGCCGGGCCTTTCGCAGCAGGGCCTCTCGCTCCGCGGACGGAGGAAGGGCCTTGGCCTGCTCGCGCAGGCTCTTCGCCTCTTCGGTCAAGCGTTCCTCTAGGGAGTGAGTTTGCTTTACGCGACGGCGGCGCTTGGTCATCGCGGCCTCGGTTCTATTCCGGTGACGATGCCGCATCTAACTAATGGACAGGAGCACTGTTCCTAAATGGAACCTGAGAATCCAAAAGCGGCCATAGGAACCGACCGGGGTGGAGGCCTGTTTCCCGGCCGGGTGTCGCTTATTTGGCTAGAGCGACATCCGATGACGAGTGGTCAACTCGCGGCCCCAACGCGCCCCATCGCGTTGGGGCCATTTCTTTGAATAGAAACGAAGCACATGTGCTGGCATTGGTCGCCCTGTTTGGTGTCGCATCGCTACCGGCGCCGAGATGCCCCCAGCTACCTAGTGGCCCCAGTGTCCCTTCGCTGGGGCCGTTTCTTGTCCTGGTAGATCATCGGATAGTTGATCTTCTCGATGTAGATCCGGCCATCCTGGATGGGCTCGAAGGCCCGGGCGTGCTCCATGATCCTGCGAGCGGCCTTCTCGGGGTCGGCCCACGCGCGCTCTTCCTTCATCTTTGTCATCGCTCGCTATCGCTCTCCCAACCACCAAGTTGACGGCGGGTTCATGACGGATATCTTAGTCGTTCGCAATGCCACCAAGTGGCTCCGCTTGAATGGGTGGCCGACCCGGCGCGAACATTCCTTGCACCGCATATGGCGCTCAAGCTCGTGGATCGGCGTCCACTTCGGCCGCCTCACAACATCGAGCGCGGCTGTCTGATGGGTCTCGCATCCGAGGCACTTTACCTCGAGATAGCGATAGCCGGCATTGAGCGCGTCGCCGAGCGCGGGTGACGGCTGGGCTGGTCCCTGGAAGGCGAGCATGCGGGCGTTCCAGGCTCTGCAGGCGGCTCCGTCGGCTTCGAGGCGAGATTCCTTGGCACGTTCGGCCAGATGCCGGACGGTGGCGCCAAACATGTACTCCCGAGATTTCGAGCCCATGCCCAGTAATTGCGCCGAATTCTATGGAAAAGAAGCCGCTACGACTTGTCGGCGGGACCCGTCATCGGGCTAGCAATAGGTCAAGACCGAGGACCGATCCCGTCACACAGGACTGTCACCGGGTTCCCTGTCCCGCGAAAATTGGTTAACAAATCTGTGTTTGTTCTCCATTCACTAGCGATTATTAGCCTTCATTAGCACCGGGTTTCGGCGCTAGGACGTTGATCACGCTAGCGGTATCCCCGACAGAAAGGGCCGGTTCGGCCTTTTTTTGAGTTTCGCGCGCCTTAATCCACACGGCAAAGGATCGCGTCGGCAAGCGGTATTCGCCTCGTGCGCGCGGATTGGACAGAATGATCTTTCGTTCCCGAAGTGCGCTCAGCGCATTATTGACGATGGATTCCTTTACACCGGAGCTGTTGATGATTGTCTGTCGGCCTACCCAATCATCCATATGGTCAGCCATCGCAATCAACACGCGCCGATAGTCTTCGGACCCAATTTGATCGATATAGAGATCCGCAAAATACTTTCTGCCAAGTTGATTCAGTGCACCATGTTCACTGAAGGTGCCGCTGAGAACGTCCGTAACGCTGATGTTGTTGTCGGAATCTGTGGCAAAAGCGCAGTGTGCAAACTCCTGCAGAAAATGCGGATAGCCCTCGGACAAGTTGGCAATCAGTCGTTTGGCATTGTCCTCAATCTCGACCTTCGTATCACTGCTCTTGTTTGCTTGCTCAATGCCGCGGTCAATGACGGTCATTCGCTCGGCAAATTCGAGCGGCTTGAGTTCTAGGATATTGAAGATCCGTAGGCTGGATTCATGCGAATCCTTCAATTTCTGCATGAGATCTGGCAGGCCGCTAAGGCCGATACACACTCGCTCGCACCGACGACGCGAAAGCCGCTCGGTCAGCAGTTTGCAGAGTTGTCCTAGATGAGCCTCGCTCGGTGGTCGGTCTGCCTCGTCTATTAGAATTAGCACCCCTTCGACAGCTCCGAGCGATTCTTCGATCAAGTTCACGAGGACGTCGGTGAGTTCGTCGAGCCTTTTGCTGTTCGTTGCTAACGGTTGTGGTCGGTCATATTTGACCCCAGATACTTGGAAACGACTGAGAAAATCCCAAGCCGTCTTGCATGCCTCAAGGAGAGGTTCTCTGTTTGCTATTTGTCGCTTTAGCTCGGCCAGAATGGCGTCAACGATATCATCATACCCCATTGCTGCGTGCAGCTCGGTGTTCACGACGATGAAGCTCAGCCGGTTCTTACCATCATACGTAGTGTCTCCTCGCGCCAGGTAGTCAACCCACAAGCACAGAGACGATTTTCCGATCCCCCGTTCTCCCTCGATGATAAAGTGCTGAGGATTTCCATTCCGAGTCTGCAATAGAGATTGCTCGACAACATCGATTTCCTCGATGCGGCCGACGAACGTTCCGGGCGAGATGACACTGCCTGGTCGAAAAGGATTTAACTTTGGCACGGCGCCCACCATCCCCCTTGCCCTTCCCCTTGATGAGGAAGCTTCCCAATCGCTGTCTAGCAAATCTTATAATCCCGCCCCCGAAAGGCGAGCGCAAGCGAAAGCGTGTGCTACGATTGGCTTACTTCCCTGAGTCCGACAAGCAGGCAGATGGCTTCTCTGGATTTTGGGTGGCCGTCCCTCCAAGAACCGCACCAAGCGACATCCGCCGCCTGGTGCGAGGTGTTGGGACTACATACGTTCCCACAAGCTTTCCGAAACGGTCTCGCCGCGGAGCATTGTGCCGTCTAGATAGGCCGGCGCGTCAAGCGACAGCGGACTACGAATGTCACCATAAGCGTGACTGGGGTTCTCCCTGTTGTGCTTCTTGATGAGGTCCTTCGCTCGGGAGGGAGCGTCCTCTCGTCGCAAGCGACGTTCGGTCAGCTCGATCCAGATATCGCTTACGATCTCATCACGGGCATGCTTCGGAAGATAGCGTGGAGTCATACTATAGAGCCATTCGTAATCGCCCGGCTCCGCGACATAGACCGGGATATCGTCAACAGCGCGACGCGACACAGTCGAGGCAATCTGTAGCGCTTCATCATCCGTGATGAATCGGCGATTCGCTCCGCCTCTCGGGACCTCAATGCAATATTCAAGGATGAACCGGTTAAACTCTGGATTTTGCCGCCGGGCAGTCCGATAGGTGCCGTATGAGCAGATCGCCTTCCTGCCCGCGACTGGCTTAATGATGTCACTGATCCGCATGTTCGTCAGGATCGCATTGCGAATGGCCCGATCTTGTTCTGGGGTCATTATCTTCCCGCGAGCCACGTTTTCGCTGTTGCAGACTTTACAATAGCGCGTCCCGTTGCTCATCTTGAAGCCGACGTTATCCGGAGTGAGCGGATGGCCCTTCGTGCAGTGTGTGCGGAAAGCGAATGATTTCTGATTTCCCCGCCTATTGAAGGCGATTAGAGCATTTCGATCCGCGAGCGCCTGAGCTTTCTTTCCCCAGTCTGGGTGCTGTTCACAGTGCCTAAGGAAGGCCTTTCTCGAACAGATGCTCCCCCTGTGGCTTGTGAGGATGCGCAACGTTTCGCCGGCTTCCAAACGCTCGAGGAAGATCGCAGCCTCGGTCGAATTCATCGTGAAGACCTGGCCCGCTGCGACCGCATTAGCGCATGGCTTGCAGAAGCGACTGACCTTGCCGTGCGCAGCGGGGTAGAAATCCGACAATGGAAGGTCATTCTCGCAGCGGCGGCACACCTGGGAGCACTTGTCAGGCTCGATTGATTTGTCGACTGGGCTAGTGAACGGCGTTTTGAGATCCTTTGCATACTCGACGATCTGCTGCGCAGAGAATCGGCCGCCCTTTTCCCATTTCGCGCGGCATGCCTTGCATTCTCGATGTCTCCAGGGGTTGAGCTCGTCAATCGTTACGTTATCGGGAGTGAGTGCATGACCAAAATGGCAATGTGTCCGAGACGCAGCATGTTGTTTTGCGCCTTCCACTACCCGCGACTTGGCATTGGTCGCAGCTAACGCCAGCGCCTTTTCTCCCCATTTGGGATGCAGTTCGCAATGCTTGAAGAACGCCTTGCGAGAGCAGATCGACTTACCGCCGAAGCCGCCAATGATCGTCCTCAGTGCCTCGCCTCCTTCGAGACGCGCCATAAAGGTCGCAGCCTCGGTTGCGTTCATCGTAAAGACATCACCATTGCAAATGGCCGAGATGCATGCCTTGCAGATTTTCGTTTCCGTCACTCGATTGCCGCGAGGAAAATCGGCGGCGGGCAAATCGAGCTCACACCTACGGCAGTGCCTCGTCTCGACAGCAGTTTGTGGGATCGTCATGTGATCGCTCCGTTTGCGCTGAATTGCGCATGCGGAGCCGAATCCTGAATCGCGTCGGCGAGGTGTTAGGATCGAGTCGGAAGAGCAGCGGAATTGAAGCGGTCGCGGGGAAAGCTAGCGTTAGCCCACGTCAACGGGCTCACAGAAGGCGCGTCGTTCCTGGATCGTGAACCGGCTCTCCAAGCCAGGGTAGTGGCGCGGATTGCGGCAGCACCGGCAGTGCCGTTTGGGCTGTTCCTTAAAGCGAGCCTTGGCCCTCGGATCGATCCAACAGGGGCAAGCTAGATCGTTGTAGTGCTGGCTGCGATCTTCTTTTAAGCGTCGCTGCATGTGGCGCTCGGTCTGATGACGCCGGAAGTCTCTCGTGCGCATGATCATCTCCATGTGCGGGCGCGACCCGCGTGGGTATGATCATCAATTGTCTTCGCATCGTTCTCTCCTCGTTATCGCTTCCGATCTTACCGGAAAAGCGCGATTGTCACCACGATGAGCAGGCAAAGGCCCATGCAGATGGCGGTAAACTGGCCGCGTCGGTGGAGGCGCCGGCTCATTGCTCGATAGCGGTGCCCAAGGTCTGTCCGATGACGCGCCGAAGTTGCTCTTCAGCCTTGGCATCATAGGGCGGCCGCGATAGCGGTGAATGAACAGTCGGATTCGATACCCAATTGCAGAGGTCAACGCCCGACGCCCTGATCGCCTCAGCGAATGCTGGTACCTGGGCGAGCTCGATCACAACCTTGTTGAAGTTGGCGCCGTACATCTCCCGGCCTTCCACCATGACGAACAGGCAATCTGCCAGCGTTGCCTCCCCGTCCTTAGGGCCAAAACCGTTCCAGGCGCATTGCCTCGTCGTGGAGACCTCGGCTTGCACTCGGTTCCAAAGTTCGCGCTGCCCGCACGCGACCACGAATCGATCGCCGGCATCTGTTATCTCGGTTTCACCGTTCGCACGAGGCTTGGTGCCTCCGGCCGCCCAGTACCATCGCGGTTTGTCGTCGAACTCGGACATCTTCCCTCCTATAGTATTCTGAATCGCACTCTAACCTATTGATCTGACTGGAGCCGAAAACAGCGTAGAATTCAGAACGGGCGTTGATATCTTTTGAAATCCTCGCGGATTTTGATTCCGCCATTCGGAGGTTCGATCCCTCCCGCCCCAGCCAGCAAGCAAGCCGTTGATTTCAAGAGAGGAATCGATTTTTGCCGACCGGCCCCCGCCGCCATTTCGGGCGGATTGGGCCGGCTAGCTGGAAATCTGTGCCGCTTTGGTTTCCATGGCGGCGGGCGACAAGCCCCGAGTCGCCCGGAGATCCAGGTCAACGGGCGATCGTAATCACGACATAACGACGGATCTGACGTGGCGAATACCAAGAAGGCCCGCGCTGCTGCTGGCGCGAAGAAGAAAAGCAAGGGATCGGCGCGTTCCGGGATCTCGTCTTCCTCACCGCTCGGCATGCTGGCGCTCCATCTTCTCGAGCAATGGAAGAAGGCCGGGCGGGACGGCATCGTTTTCCTTGCGGAAAGCGAGAACAGGGCCGAGCGCCTGGGCAGCGTGCTGCATTCGCTCGATCCCTCGCTCGAGGTGCTGGTGTTCCCGCGGCTGAATACCTTGCCCTTTGACGGGCTGGAGCCGTCACGAGAGATCGCCGGGAGGCGCAGTTCGGTGTTGAGGCGCCTCGCCCGGAGCAAGAAGCCGGTCTTCCTGGTGTCGACGGCCGAGGCGATCATGGAGCGGTTGCCGTTGCCCGCCAGCTCGGCGCGCCTCAGCATCAGCCTGAAGTTGGGGGCGGGCTATTCCGAGCAGGAACTCAAGGATCGTCTGGAAGCTCTGGGATACGATCTCGACGAAGAGGCGGATTATCCCGGCAGCGCTCTGTTCCACGGAATGACGTTCGAGGTATTTCCCGCGGGCGCGCTGGGGCCGTTCAGAATTGAGCATTCCGGTGGCGTGATCCGCAGAATCGCAGGTGTCGATCCGGACGAGCACGACGTCGTGTTCGACGCGGAGGAACTGCACATCGACCCAATGTCCGAACGGATCGCGTTGGGCGGCAAGCGGGCACAGCGGGCGGCGCTGCCGGATTATTGTCAGCGCGCGCGCTGGATCGCGGACGCCGGCGTTTCGGGCCACGCCGATAGCTGGCTGAGCACGATCAAGGAGGCGGCCGGCCGCAGGGAGGCGGAGCGCGAGTATCTGGGGCCCGCTGACTGGAAACGGCTGACCAGACGGATGAGCTCGCTGCCCCGAAAGGCAGGTTTCACCGCCACGCCCGACTTCTCGAAGGTCGCCTCGTCCCGGAAGGCTCTTCGCGCATTTGTCGCCGACACCGAGCGCGCCGGATCGCGGCTGCTGTTTGTCGCGGCGGTCGAGGACGACCTGCGCGCGATGGAGCGAATGAGCGGGATCAAGGCGGAGCGCTTCGCCGACTGGAACGAGGCGGCGAAGGGGCGAGGCGGCGAAGGCGCGCTGCTGGCCGACTTCGACACCGGCTTCATCGGCTCAGGGCGCAAGCCGCTCGTCGTCGTGACGGCAACCGACGTGCTCGGCAGCAGGGCGCATCATCCGCAGCCCATGGCCAGAGCCTGGAGTTCGGCTTTCGATCATCCCGACGTGCCCGAGCGCGGCGCGGTCGTCGTGCATCTGCAGCGCGGGCTGGCCGTGCTCGATGGCTTGCAGACTTTCGATGTGGGGAAGGGATCATCGCGCGAGATGATCAGGCTGGCATTCGCGGGGGATGACGCCGTCCTCGTTCCGCCGGCCGATCTTGCGCTGATCTGGCCGTATGCCGCGGAGCTCGGCAAGCTGGCATTGGACAGGGCCGATGGCAGTACGTGGTGGACGCGCCGTGGCAAGGCGGAGCAGGAAATTCAAACTGCAGCCAAGGCGCTTGCCAAACACATCGCGCAACGGCGCCGCCGGCGCGCTCCCAAGCTGGTCGCTCCCGGTCCCGCATATGAGCGGTTCGTCGCGCGCTTTCCTTATTTCACAACCGTCGACCAGGCGAAGGCAATTCACGACGTGCTGGATGATCTGGCGTCCGGTCATCCGATGGATCGGGTCGTCTGCGGCGACGTCGGGTTTGGCAAGACCGAGGTGGCGTTGCGCGCGGCGGCGGCCGTTGCGCTGTCGGGCAAGCAGGTCGCCGTCGTCGTGCCGACGACTGTTCTGGCAAGGCAGCACGTCGCAACCTTCCGCAAGCGGTTTGCTCCGCTTGGCATCGAAGTGGGAAGCCTGTCGCGGGCGACGTCGGCTGCGGAGATGAAGGAGACCAAGGAGAGCCTGCGAAGCGGCAAGATGAAGGTCGTGGTCGGCACGCAGGCGATCGCATCGAAGGACGTGAGGTTCGCCAAGCTGAGCCTGGTCATTGTCGACGAAGAGCAGCACTTCGGCGCGGCCGAGAAGGCGAAGCTTTCAGGGCTGGCGAAGGGCGCCCATACGCTGTGGATGAGTGCCACGCCGATCCCGCGCACGCTTGCGGCGGGCCTTGCGGGATTCAGGGAGCTGAGCGTGATCGCATCCCCGCCCGTTCATCGGCTTCCGGTCGCGACCAAGATCGCTCCGCTCTCGGACGCCGCCATCGCCGCAGCATTGCTGCGCGAGCAGCGACGTCACGGGCAAAGCTTTCTGATCTGTCCGCGCATCCAGGATCTGGATCCGATGCTGGCGCGCGTGCAGTCGATGGCCCCGGAGCTCCGCATCGTCTGCCTGCATGGCAAGCTACCCGCCGACGAAATCGACGATCGAATGATGAGCTTCGTCGAAGGCGAGGCGGACGTCCTCCTGGCGACCAACATCGTGGAAAGCGGTCTCGACATCCCCAGGGCGAACACCATCGTGGTCTGCTGGCCGGAAAAGTTCGGTCTGGCGCAGCTCCACCAGCTCAGAGGCCGGGTGGGACGCGGCGGGACACGCGCCTTCGCATACATGCTGACCGAATCCAGTTCGGAACAATCCGGGAGGCGTTTGGCCGTCCTGGAGGAGTTCAGCAGACCGGGAGCCGGTTTTGCGATCAGCGAGCGGGATCTCGACCTCAGAGGCGCCGGGGATCTGCTTTCGGAGCGTCAATCCGGCCACGTGCAGGTTTTCGGTCCGGTGCTCTACAGCCACCTTCTCAAGCAAGCCTCGGAGAAGACCAACGACCGGTCCGCCGATATGTGGGTGCCCGATCTCAACCTTCCGCTCGCGGATTTGCTGCCCAGGAGCTATGTGCAATCGGAATCCGTGCGGCTTGAAATCTATGGCCGTGCCGCGAGGTGCCGGAGCGAAGACGATCTGGAGGATCTCGAGGAAGAGACCTCGCGCCGCTTCGGCAGGCTGCCGTCGGCGGGGCGGGACTTCTTCTCCGCGGCGAGGCTCAGGATCGATTGCAAGCGTCGAGGGATCGTGAGGCTCGATGTCGGCCCGGAGGCCGTCGCGGCGACGTTCCTTCCCGGGAGGCTGCCCAAATCCAGAGCACGTTCGCTCCAGCGCGACGGCGATCGCGTGTTCTATTCGGACAACATACACGAGCCGCCTTTCGAGCGGATCGAGGATCTCCTGGATATTTTGGACGAGTGAGCGCGACGCGGCTCCGTCGGAGACGAGCCTTGCGGGTGCGCCGCGCGCAGTAGAGATATTTCAGCGCGCCGGGGCTGCGGAGAACAAACCGACCGATTCTGCGCGCTGACCTCCCAGTGACATGTAGCATCGTTACTGCACATGCGTGGCAAACCGCCCGCCGTCATTCGGCCTGTTCCGAGCCATCGGAAAGCCCCCCTCCAGGCGCGAGTCGACGTTATTCAAGGCGGGTTATGTTGTTCAAATCTCGGCGTTTTGGGCCGAAACGTCGTGCCCGGGATACCGGAATCAGCGCTGCCGAAGCCGATTCCGGCTTTCGCTTTCTCAGTAGGACTACGCGTTTTGCACACTGTTCCGCGCGGTGTTGCCCAATCTTGTGCCCGATAGCGGTAACTGAAATATTCGTATTGTATTTCAATGGCTTGCGGAAATGCCGCAATTCAAAAGCCCGTGATATTTGTGCAACATTTGCCCGAAAACAGCCGCAACTCGCCGCAAACCGAGCGGTCTTTTGTTGCGTGATCGGGGGCCTTCTGTCTCATATGGAACTACGACGGAGGGGGGCATCCCGAGGTCGTCCCGTTCTAGGTGGTTCGCTTAAGTCCCTCGCGTTCATGCGGGTGTGTCCGAAGACGCGAAGCGACTAAGCGGGGATTTAAGGGACAAGGGAACCAACCTGAGGGTGTTTTACCCGGCGGATCCGGAACCTTCCCTGAGATAGAGCAACTTGGAGGTTTAACATGAAGATGGTTAAGAGCCTTATCCTCGGCTCGGCGGCGGCTCTCGTCGCGGTCGGCGGAGCTCAGGCGGCCGATCTTCCCGTCAAGGCCAAAGCGGTCGAGTACGTGAAGGTTTGCTCCCTGTATGGTCCCGGTTTCTACTACATCCCGGGCACCGACACTTGTATCAAGCTGGGCGGCTACCTGCGCGTCGACGTTCTGGCGAACACCAACTCGGACCACACCGGCAACACTTCGGGTGCTGGTGGTGCAAACAACCGCTTCACCAACGGCTACACCTGGCGTTCGCGTGAAGACCTGAACATCGATACGCGCACCGCGACCGAGTACGGCGTGGTTCGCACGTTCTTCGATGCGACCTTCTCCTGGACCTCTGACACCTATGCCGGTCAGGGCAACGGCGCGACCGTTTACTCGCCGATCGGCGCGGTTTCGGCTCCGAACAACGCCAACTCCGGTGCGGTTGCAGGCGGTACGGTCGGCGTCTACTACGCCTTCATCCAGTTCGCCGGCTTCACCATCGGTAAGGCGGTCTCGCAGTTCTCGGCTCCGTGGGCCAACTATCCGGGCAACAGCTACGACGGCCTCGTCGGCGGCGGCGGCACGATCACTGGCGTGAACCAGTTCACCTACACCGCGCAGTTCGGCAACGGCGTGTCGCTGTCTCTGTCGGCTCAGGATCAGTCGGCCTACTATCAGGCTGGCGTGGTCAACCTCGGTGCGCCCGTCAACTTCGGCGTTCCCGGCAACACCAACGTGTTCGGCATCAGCGACTACGCTGGTACCATCTCTCCCGATCTCGTCGCGATGTTGCGCGTCGATCAGGCTTGGGGTCTGTTCCAGGCATCGTTCGCCGCGCATAACAACCACGTGGCCTACTACGGCGGCACCGAGTTGACCGGTCATCCGGACGACAAGTGGGGCTGGGCTGGTCAGTTGGCCTTGTCGATCAAGAACATCCCGACCGGACCTGGCGACACCATCAACTTGCAGGGTGTCTACACCAACGGTGCAACCCGCTATAACATCCAGGACCTCGCCGGTTCGGCTGGTGCCAACACCATCTTCGGCGGCACCGGCGTTCCGGGCGCCTATCAGAGCATCGGCTTCGGCATTGCGCCGGACTCGATCTTCGTGACCGGCGGTCAGCAGCAGCTGATCACGACCTACGGCTTCCGCGGTGCCTACGTGCACAACTGGAACCCGAACTGGAACACCAGCATCTACGGTGCCTGGGCCCAGGTTAACTACAACAGCACGTCCAAGGGTTACATCTGCGGTCCGGCCGGCAACGGCGTAGGCGGCTCGCTGAGCAACTTCTTCGGTGCTGGTTCGGCCCTGACGTCCTGCAACCCCGACTACAGCATCGCGCAGCTCGGCACGCAGACCCAGTGGACCCCGGTGAAGAACCTGACCTTCTCGGCCGACTTCACCTACACCCGTCTGGACCAGAGTTTCGCTGGTACAGTCGCGTTCCCCGGCAGCGCCGCGATTGGCAAGCCGGCCGCCGTGTACGAGCTGAAGGACCAGAACACCTACATGTTGCTGCTCCGCGCTCAGCGCAACTGGTAATACCGGTTGATCTGATTGCGATCTAACAGAGCCCCCGGCGCGAAAGCGCCGGGGGTTTTGCTTTGTGATATCGGTTCTGGCGCGTCACGCGGCGAGCAGCTCGCGCACCATCGGCACCACCTTGCTGCCATAGAGCTCGATGCTCTTCATCAGCTTGTCGTGCGGCAGCGGGCCCGCCGAGTATTTCAGCTGGAAGCGCGCCGCGCCGAGCACCTTGACGGTCGCCGCGATCTTGCGGGCAACGGTTTCCGGCGCGCCGACATAGAGCGAGCCGTGCTCGGCCTCGGCCACGAACTCGTCGCGGCCCATCGGCGGCCAGCCGCGCTCCTTGCCGATACGGTCGCGCATGACCTTGTAGTCCGGCCACAGCTCCTCGCGTGCCTGGGCGTCCGTCTCGGCGACATAGCCCGGCGAATGCACGCCGATCGGCTTCGGTTCGCGGCCGAACTGCTGGTAGACGCGCTGGTGTAGGTCGACATAGGGGGCAAAGCGCTTGGGATCGCCGCCGATGATGGCGAGCATCAGCGGCAGGTCGTAATGCGCCGCGCGCACCACCGACTCGGGACTGCCGCCGACGCCGATCCAGGTCTTCAGCCGGCCGTGCTCGACCGGCGGATAGACCGACTGGCTCTTGAGCGGTGGCCGCAACTTGCCCTGCCAGGTCACCGGCTCCTGCTTGAGCAGTTCGGTGAACAGATCGAGCTTCTCCTCGAAAAGCTCGTTGTATTGCTTGAGGTCGAAGCCAAACAGCGGGAACGACTCGGTGAAGGAGCCGCGGCCGAGGATCACCTCGGCGCGGCCGTTCGAGACCGCGTCGACCGTGGCGAAGCGCTGGAAGACGCGGATCGGATCGTCCGAGCTCAGCACGGTCACCGCCGAGCCGAGGCGGATGTTTTGGGTGCGCGCGGCGATGGCCGCCAGCACGGTCTCGGGCGTGGAGATCGCAAAATCGGCGCGGTGGTGCTCGCCGAGCCCGATGAAATCGATCCCGAGCTGATCGGCCAGCACCGCTTCGTCGACGACGTTGCGGATCACCTGGGCATGGGGCAGCGGCGTGCCGGCGGCGTCGTTGGTGACGTCGCCAAACGTATCAAGCCCGAATTCGACGGAGGTCGTCATGGTCAGTCCGGTTGTCGGCGTGGCGGAGCATCCGCCACGGGCCACCCATCGCACGCAGGCCGAAAGGTCGGGTTGCTGCGGATCGATCCGCAAGCCTGCGCTGTGGAGCCTTGGGTTGGAGATAGATGGGAACTATTGCCGGTTCAGGGGGCCGGCAAGGTCACGCCGCGAAACGCAGCGTTTCCAGGCCCGCTTCGGAGCAGCCTGCGCCAATCAGCCCGGGACCACCAGGAAGCCGGCGCGCGGGAAATGCACCACCATCTCGCCGACGCGTTCATCCGACCGGCGGATCGCGATGTGTTGCGACGACAGCGAGACGATCTCGCCACGCACCGGGATCTTGCCGTAGTCATCCGGCATCACGGCAACGACGTCGCCGGGGTTGCGACCGTTCGGATCCGTGGGGTCGCCGAACACAGGCGACTCCGGCCGCGCCTTCGCCGCGATCTCGAGCGCGTCGGCCGATGACATCTCGGTGCGCGTGCCGTGGCCGATGGCGCGGATGCGCTCCTCCCATGCCACAACGCGCGGAAAGGATTTCATGATCTAGTCCATCGTGGCGAGGCTCTGCCGCGCATACCACACGTTCATGTAGGCGCTGACGTCCGCGAGGCTGAACTCGCCGAGCAGCCACGGCCGGCCGTCGCCGAGTTGCGCCTCGATCCAGTCGATATTGGCGCGGAACTGGTCGCGCATCTGCGGCAGCGCCGCGGTCATGGCGGCGACGTCGAACTTGCCGCCACGCAACTTCTCGCGATCCTCGATGAAATCCCGCGGGACCTTGTCGCCGATGAAGCCGAACACGAGGTTGACCGTGTTCTGGAAGAACGGCCGGTCGGCCCACATGCCGAGCGCCCAGGGCATGCCGGCATTGCCGGCCGGAAACAGCGTCGGCGTCGGGTAGCGCCGCTCCAGCTCGCGGATGATGATCTGGGTGTCACAATAGATGTCGGCGCCGATCTGCATCGTCGGCGTGCGGCGATAGCCGCCGGTCATCGGCATCAGGTCCGGCCGCGGCATGATCCGCGAGATCCGCACCGAGCTCCAGGCGAGCTTCTTGAATCCGAAGATGATGCGGATCTTCTCGGAGAACGGCGATTGATCGAAATGGTGCAGGATCGGCGTGGGCTGCGACATGGCCTTCTCCCGGGACAGGGTGCGATCTCGACGGACCTTGCCGCATAAGCTGACAAGATTCCGGCCGATCGCAACCTATATTCGCGGGTGAGGAGGGCGGCGCAGCGCGTTCAGAACTGCTCCGCCCACGGCCGCAAGTCGAGCTCCAGCGTCCAGGCGCTGCGATGCTGATGATGCAGCACCCAATAGGCGTCGGCAATGGCCGCGATGTTGAGCATGCCATCCGGCCCGCGCTCATCCTTCAACTGTGGACGCATGCTCAGCAGGCGGTCGCCCTCGATCCCGCCATCGACCACGACATGGCCGACATGGATGCCCTGCGGCCCGAATTCCCGCGCCACGCTCTGCGCCAGCGCGCGCAGCGCGGCCTTTGCGGCGGCGAACGGTGAGTAGTTGGCCTTGCCGCGCAGCGAACCGCTGGCGCCGGTGAACACCAGCGTGCCGCCGCCGCGCGCGAGCAGAGCGGGGATCGCGGCCTGTGCGAGCTGGAAACCGCCGAGCGCGTGTTCGCGCCAGTGTTCCTCGAAGCGCTGCTCACTGACCTTCAGAAACGGTGCCGGCCGGTTGGAGCCTGCATTGTGCACGGCCATCGCGAGCGGTGCGAGCTTCTCGGCCGCCGCGACGAAGCGCGCGACATCGGCCGCCGTGGAGGCGTCGCCGACCACATGCGCGACCGTCGCGCCGCTTGCGGCCAGCTCGGCCGCCGTCGCGGCGAGCTTGTCGGCGTTGCGGCCGGCGATCGCGACGGGATAGCCGCCGGCGGCAAAGCGACGCGCAATCGCGGCGCCGAGGCCGTTCGACGCGCCGACGCCGGCAATCAGCACGCTTCCTTGTACGGCGGTCGGCTCGAGGGCGGATCGGTCGTTCATGGCTTGCTCCATCAAGGTGCCCGCGGCGCGGGCGAAATCATTCGTCGGATGCCATCGCGACGATGCTGTCGCGCACGGTGCGCAGGACGGCATCGGACCGCCTCTGGTCGGTGAGGACGCGCGAGATCGCCAGCGCCCCGACCATCGCGCTCACCGCGAGGATTGCGTTGCTGTCGTCATCGTCGCCGAACGTCTCGGCGACCTTGGCGATGAAGGATTCGATGTGCGGCTCCATCACCGCGCGGCACTGCGCGTCGGCGCGGCCGACATCCGAGATCAGCGCGCCGATCGCGCAGCCCGACTTGGGCGAGTCGCGATGGGCGCGGCTGAGATAGCTCCGCACCAGTGTGTTGATATTGCCCGGCTTGTCGGGATCGCGCGCCGCGTGAGCCGACGCTTCGCCTGCATGCAGCGCTTGTTCCAGAGCCGCGGCGATCAGGTCGGAACGCGAGGCGAAGTGCCCATAAAAACCGCCATGGGTCAGCTTCACCTGCTGCATGAGGCCGCCGATGCTGAGCGCGTTGAGACCCTTGTCGCGGATCTGCGTTGCAGCCTCGTTCAGAATGCGCTCACGGCTCCTGGCCTTGTCGGCCCGGGAATGGCCCATCTCGCCTGGCCCCTGTTTGACTCTCTTTCTGGATTATGACCATCATGCATCTGGATGACAACTATCATCCAGAAATCATCCAATCACAAAGCAGGGAGGAACAGATGTCCGGCAGCGCGAGCGAAGGGCGGGTCCGCCACGAGCGGCACGACCACATCCTCAAGATCATCATCGACAATCCCGCGAAGAAGAATGCCTTCAGTCCGGAGATGATGGCTGAGCTTTCCGACGCGCTGACGCTGCTCGACAATGACGACGGCCTCTGGGTCGGCGTGCTCTGCGCCGCCGGCGGCAGTTTCACCGCGGGTCTCGACATGCCGAAATTCTTCGGTCCGACGGCGACGCGCAAGCCGCTGCCGGAGGGCAACGTCGATCCGTTCGGGTTGTCGAAGCGCTGCCGAAAGCCGATCGTCACGGCGGTGCAGGGTATCGTGTTCACCGTCGGCATCGAGATGATGCTGGCCGGCGATATCGTGATCGCCGCGGACGACAGCCGCTTCTGCCAGATGGAAGCCAAGCGCGGCATCGCGCCGCTGGCGGGCGCGCATTTCCGCTATATCAGCCGCGCCGGGTGGGGCGATGCGATGTATCACCTGTTGCTGTGCGACGAGTTCACCGCCGCCGAGGCGCATCGGATCGGTCTCGTGCAGGAAGTCGTGCCGGCGGGCCAGCAGGTCGAACGTGCAATGGCGCTCGCGGAGATCATCGCGCGCAATGCGCCGCTTGGAATCCAGGTGACCAAGGAGGCGGCCCGCAAGTTCATCGAAGCCGGCGAGCAGGCGGCAATTGCAATCATCCCGCAGATCCGCGAACGCGTGCTCAACACATCAGATGCAGCCGAGGGCATCAAGTCCTTCGTGGAGCGCCGCGCCGCTGTGTTTCAGGGACGCTAGTTGCGTTCACGATACGTGCTCGAAGAAGCTGTGACAATGATGTCGCAGCTTCTTGATTTCGATCACGACAATGTAGCAGCGGCTCTTGTCGAGATTCGTCGAATCAGGGAGATTCGAGCCATTCATTAAATTCTGTTTCGTCCTGCTTTCACTCAAGCGTCCGGTATGGATTCCCATGACAAACGCACGAGTAGTAGTTGTCGGAAATAACAAGGGCGGCTCCGGCAAGTCGACAATTGCCATGCACGTCGCCATCGCGCTGATCAAGGCGGGTCAGCGTGTCGCCACCATCGATCTCGACAACAAGCAGAAGTCGCTGACGCACTACGTCGAGAACCGGCTCGACTGGGCGCGGGAAACCTCTCTGGATCTCGGCGTTCCCGCGCATATGTGCTTCGAGACGGTGAGCGGCAGGAGCAGCGAGGTCGAGACGCTCGGGCGCAGCGCGCTTGCCGAGATCGTCGAGCGGCTCGGCCGGTCGCACGATTTCGTCGTGATCGACTGTCCCGGCCACGACACCTATCTGACGACGTTCACGCATTCGCTGGCGAACACGTTGATCACGCCGCTTAACGACAGCTTCCTCGATTTCGACGTGCTCGGCACCGTCGATCCGAACGAGTTCAAGGTGACCGGCATCAGCCACTATTCGAAGATGGTGGAGGAAGCGCGGCGTCAGCGCAGCGCACACGATCAGCCGGCATTCGAGTGGGTGGTGCTGCGCAATCGTCTCTCCACGCTCGGGTCACGCAACAAGCGCCTGGTCGGCGAAGCCTTGAGCGAATTGTCCAAGACGCTGAATTTCCGCCTGGTCGATGGCCTGGCCGAACGCGTGATCTTCCGCGAATTCTACCCGCGCGGACTGACGGCGATCGACGACGTCAGCCAGTTCGCACTCGGTAGCCGGCCGACCATGTCGCATGTCACCGCGCGGCTCGAGATGGAGCGGCTGATGACTGCCATCATGCTCGGCCATCTGGTGGCGCGCCCGCCGGAATCCTCCGACGCCAGCCGCGACGCGGCGTAAGGCGGCATCGGGCCGCTACCGGCAATTGGCGTTGCCGGCGTCGGCGACGATCAGGAACGTGATCGTTCTGGGTGCGAAGACGATCGTTCCGGCGACAGCCGCGTCGCTGTTGAGAGCGGGGATACTGTCAGAGGTCCCGAGCAAGAGCGTCGCGCCATTGAGCTGAACGTTGCCGTCGGCAGGCTTTTCGCTCGCGAGCGTGTAACGTTGCGAGGCGGCCGACAGCGTGAGCTTGCGCCGTGTTCGCCGGTCATTGTTGATGACGAGCAAGGCCACTCCGTCGGGCAAGTCACGCGCGCAATGCGCATAAACATGGAAGCCGTGACGCTCCGCGATACCGGCATCGAGCACAATGGTGCCCATCAACCGCCGCCACAGCAGTGCAGCCCAATAGTTCGGCCGCGGCAGATGGGTTCGTTCGTCCAGCAGCCCATAGTCGCTCGCCGCAAGCGTGTTGTGCATCACCACCTGAACGCCGGCCTTGGCCAGCCGTCCGAGTTGATCGAGATAACGGAACGTATCGGTGAAGGTTGCGGCCAGGCGATTGCCGCCGCATGCGGTCTCGGCCGTCTCGGTCAGCCAGATCGGCTTGCCCGGTGCAAGCTGGTCGCGCAGCGTCTCGTAGAGGGCGAGGCTCTTGCCGGTTCGCGCCAGCCATTCGTCCGACAATGCCTGCCTTGCCTTGCGATCGCCGCCGCATCGGGCCGACAGCGCGCCATAATGATGGTAGGAGACCCTGTCGATGCCGGCTGCCGAGGCGGCGAACAGCGCTTGGGCCTCAGCGCCGGCGCCGATCGTGCCGGGGCCGAGGATCGTCACGTCGGGCGCGGTGTCCTTCATGAAGGCGCGGAACGCTGCAAAATCCCTGCCGTAGGCCGCGGCATCGTAGCCGTCAGGGGCGCCGCCGATGGTCGGCAGATCGGGCTCATTCATGAATTCGGCTGCGGCGATATGGCCGCCGGCCGATTGTGAGAAGTCAAGAAAGTGCCGGGCCTGTTCGGGGCTCCATTGCCCTGCAGCGTCACGGGTGCCCGCGCTGATCGCAAAGGACGTGACGATCGGAGCGTCGACGGCGCGCGAGAACTCGATCACGTCCCGCCACTGCCGTCGCGTCAGCACGCCGTTGAAGCCGGCCGGCGGCGCAGCCGGTGGCGTCTCGGAATCCGCAAGGAACGTGCTGTTGGCCCAGGTCCCGCTGACGCGCAGATAGGCAGGGGAGAGCTCGGCGGCGAGCTTGCGCAGCCTGCCATCGTGCAGGTCGATCGGAGCGCGAGCTGCGAACCGCTCCGTTTCTGAACGCCGACGCGTGGCGGCGGTTGCATAGGGCTTCCAGAAGCGTCCGCCGGTCACCTCGACCATCTCGATGTTGTAGGACTGAAAACGCGGGTCGATGGTCGCGACGCGCGGCAGGGTCGCGACATTCAGGGCAGGCTCTGCCGCGGCCGCCTTCGTATGCGCGAAGGTTGCCATGGCCGAGACGGCGACGAGGCATCGAAGCGGATAAGCCCAGCGGTCGCGCACGGGTCCTCGCGGCGTTCCGGATTGTGGCGTTCAGGATGCCGCCGCGGCCTGTTTGAATCAATGCGGGACCGCGCCTTACGGCTCGTTCGCGATACGATCCCACAGCGCGCGTATCATGTCCTTCATGACCAGTGCCTCCTGCCAGCGGTCGGACAGTTCCCTGCCGTCGGGCCCGGTGATGGCATAGGGCGGGGGACCGAGCTCGCACAGGAAGGTCAGGGTCGCGTCGGGACCGGCGCGTTTCCGCCAGGAGCGGATACCGTAGTCCCACCAGCCCATGAACAGCGACACCCAGCCCTGGTGCTGAGGAAAGCCGAGCGAGACCTGCACCTGCTCGCGGCTCGCGATGCGGCCATGGATGCCCCAGGCATTGTCGAGGATGCGATGGATCATCGCGTGGTTGACGTCGTCGACCGGCCAGGCGAATTCGCGGCCGACCAGATAATGCGAGAGATCGGCGGTGAGCCGCAGATCGGGAAAGCAGTCGAGCAGGTCGAGCATGAAGAACAGGTCGGTCGTCATGCGGTCGCGATGGGTCTCGACATGCACGGCAACGCCGGCCTCCGCGGCAAGCCGGCGCCAGCCTTCGAGCAGGGGAATGCAATCCGCGAGCCGGCGCGGCCGAACGTCGGGCTGCAAATTGACATGATCGGCGCCGAGCCGGGCGACCAGCTCGAGCACCGGTTTCAGGTCGTCGAGGCTCTTCGGGTAGCATTGCGCCTGCCAGATCATGCCATGCGCGCGAAGGAAGCTCGTCACCTCGCGCGCAAAGACAGGATCGATGAAGCGCACGCCGGCGCCGTCAAACCCGGCATCGCGGATCATCGCGAGCTGGGTTTGCAGCGGCCATTCGCCCTCATCGGCCAGCCGCCGCTCCATCGCCCAGAGCGACTGCAGGACGCGCAGTTGCTGCGCCACCGATCAGGCCTGCGCCGGGATCGCCGTGGGCAGCTCGGCATGTTCGCCTTCGTCGGCGGCGATGTTCTCCTGGTAGGTCTCGGGCCCGATCTAGATCGCAACGACGGTGCAGGCCGACAGGAACATCGCGTAGCAGGCGACCGGCCACCAGGTGCCGTAGGCCGCGACCAGTGCGGTGGCGACGAACGGTGCCGGGCCGCCCGACAGCAGCGAGCCGAGCTCGCGGGCGAAGGCAAAGCCCGCGAAGCGGCGTTGCGGCGGGAACAGCTCGGCGAAATACGCCGCCTGCGGCCCGAACATCGCCGCCGTTACCACGGCGCGCGCCAGGATGAAGGCGAGCGCGATCATGATCCACTCCTTGGTGCCGACCATCCAGAAGAACGGGAAGGCGAGCGCCACGCCGGCCAGCGCGCCGAACATGTAGACCGGCCGCCGCCCGATCCGGTCCGACAATGCCGCAAAGCCGAGGATCGCAAACAGTTCGACCGTGAATGCCAGCATCAGCGCGCTGAGCGCCTCGGCTTTCGGCACGCCGAGCGTGGTGATCACGTAGCTCAGCCCAAACACCGGGAAGAAATAGCCGAGCCCGTTCTCGGCCATGCGGGCGCCGAGCACGACGAAGAAGTTGCGCGGGTGTCGGCGCAACGCTTCCATCGCCGGATTGCTTTCGACCTTGCCGCGCGCGACCACCGCCTCGGTGTAGACCGGGGTCTCGGTGATGCGCATGCGGACGAAGATGCCGACCACGATCAGGAGGAAGCTCGCCAGGAAGGGCAGGCGCCAGCCCCAGCTCATCAAATCCTCGCGCGGCAGCATGGTCACCAGCGCGAAGGCGCCGGCCGCAAGCAGGTTGCCGACGGAGACGCCGAGCGGCGCGAAGCCGCCCCAGAAGCCGCGATGCTTCGGCGGTGCGTTCTCGACCAGATAGATCACCGCGCCGCCATATTCGGCGCCGGCGCCAAGGCCCTGGATGACGCGCATCGCGACCAGGAGGATCGGCGCCCAAACGCCGATCTGGCCATAAGTCGGCAGGAAGCCGATCGCGGTGGTGCCGATGCCGATCATCAGGAGCGTGGAGACCAGCACCGGCTTGCGGCCATAGCGATCGCCGAGGATGCCGAACAAGAGGCCGCCGAACGGCCGCACCACGAAGCCGACGCCGAAGGTCAGGAACGACAACAGCGTACCGACCACCGGATCGCTCTTCGGAAAGAACAATTCGCCGAACACCAGCGCCGCTGCGGTGCCGTAGAGGAAGAAGTCGTACCATTCGAGCGCGGAGCCGATGCTTGCGGCCAGGATCACACGCAGGCGCGATGTGCGAGCGCCATCTCTTGCCATCTCGGTCATTCGTTTCCCCGTTGTTTTGGTTTTTATGGTCGTTTTGATCGGGCACGATCTCCGCTTTTGTCGCGGCGGATCGTGCTCGTGAAAGCAGCAATGCCCGCGGCCTGGCCGCGGGCATTGTGGTCGGTCTTAAGCGGCGCGCGTGAAGTAGGATTTCTTCGACGCCGACTGGGTCTCGTAGATCGATCCCTGTCGCTTGGCCGGCGGCAGCGGCATCCGCACCGGCACATCGGTGAGCCGCGGCGCGACCACCGGCGGACCCGCCAGCAGGCGGCTGTTGAATTCGTCGAAGTCCTTCACGCCCATCAGCGGCCAGGCGTCGCTGGCGGCCACTTCATAGAGCAGCAGGTTGCGCGGCCGGTTCGATGTGTTGGTCGCCGAGCCGTGCAGCGCGCGCACGTGATGGAACGACATGCTGCCGGCCTTGCCCATGCAGGGCACCGCGCGCTTGATGTCGTCCTGAATCTGGTCCGGGTCGATCAGGCCCGCGAAGTGGCCGTCCTCGCCGTGATGATCCCACATCGTGGCGCCGGTGTGCGACCTCGGCGTCACCAGCATCGGACCGTTCTCGATATCGCAATCGTCGAGCAGCACGCCGATCGCGAGGATGTCGTCATTGGTGTGCGGATAGAATGCCCAGTCCTGATGCCACTCAACCGGCGAGCCGTATTGCGCCGACTTCATGTTGAGCTTGGAGCCGTGCAGGCGAAGGCCGGGGCCGATCAGCTTGGTGAGGATCGAGATCACGGCGGGGCTGCGCACGATCTCGTCGAAGATCGGATGCACCTTGTGCGGCGCCTTGATGCGGCGGACGCGCGGATTGTCAGACGTATGCCCAGGCTCGAGATCGTAGACGTCGGTGTGCTCGCTCACGCTTGCGGCGCCGGCCACGAGCTCCGCGAGTACCGTGCGCACCTTCGCCAGGGTCTCCTGGTTCAGCACCTCGGGGACCACGATCACCCCGTCGCGCTTGTAAGCCTGGGCCTGTTCGTCCGAAATCATGCCGTTTCTCCCATTTTGTTCCATGTTAGCGCTAACATAAGGTGATGCTAGCGCTAACATCATGGCTTGGCAACCCGGAATCGTGCAGGCTCCCGCCCATGAGCTCCGAACTGACCGCCCCCGGGACCGGCCCGGCCGGTGCCGCGCCCACCCTTTCAGAGGTGGCCAAGCGCGCCGGCGTTTCCTCGATCACGGTGAGCCGGGTGGTGCGGATGCCCGACCTGGTCGCCCCGGAGACCCGGGCGCGGGTCGAGCAGGCGATGCGCGACCTCGGCTATATCCCGAACCTGGTGGCGGGCGCGCTGGCGAGCGCACGGACCAATTCGGTCGGCGTGCTGGTACCGACCATCGCCAACTCGATCTTCGCCGACACGGTGCAGGGCCTGTCCGATAAGCTCGAGCCGCTCGGCTTCTCCGTGATCCTGGCGCAGTCGCGCTATGACGCGGCGCGCGAGGACCGCATGCTGGCGGCGCTGCTGTCGCGGCGGCCCGAGGCGATCATCATGGTCGGCTCGCCGGCGACCGAGGAGGGCAGCCGCCTGCTGCGCAATGCGCGCATCCCGATCGTCGAGACCTGGGATCTGCCGGCAAACCCGATCGACGCGGTTGCGGGCTTCGACAACTACAAGGCTGGTGTCGCCGTCGCGAAGCATCTGGTCGCGCAGGGCCGCAAGCAGCTCGCCTTCATCGGGGGCGACGATCCGCGCGGGACACGCCGCTGGTTCGGCTTCAGGGACGAGGCGCTGGCCGGCGGCCTTGCCGAGCCGCGCCGGTTGATCCTGGACCGCAAGGATTCCGGCAGCGTGGCGGCGCATGCTCGCCTGCCTGGTGTCGACGCGGTGTTCGCCGCCAACGATGCGCATGCGATCGGCTTCATGTCTGGGCTGCGCAAGGCTGGGCTGCTGCGCGACGGGCCTGCATCGGCGCAGCCGGTCGCCGTGATCGGGCTTGGCGATCTCGAAATGGGCCAGTTGATCTCGCCGACCCTGAGCACGATCAGCGTGCACGGCGACGCGATCGGCCGCACCGCGGCGACGCTGACGCTGGAGCGTGGCGGCGAGCGCCGCGTCGATCTCGGCTTCGAACTGGTGCTGCGCGACAGCGGCTAGCGCGCCTCGCCCACGGTGCGGGCGGAGGTGCTCGTCTCTTTACGTGCTTTCACCTTGTCGCGACCCCGGCGTCGACCGCCTCGAGCAAGGTCACCAGGCCCCGCAGGATGGCGATCGGCGAAGGCGGGCAACCCGGAATGTGGAGATCGACCGGAACAACCGCGGAGACCCCGCCAACCACGGCGTAGCTGCCGGCGAAGCATCCGCCATCCCTTGCGCAATCGCCCGCAGCGACAACCCATTTGGGATCTGGCGTCGCACGGTAGGTGCGCTCCAGCGCCTCACGCATGTTCTTGGTGACCGGACCCGTGAGCAGCAGCACGTCGGCGTGACGGGGCGAGGCGACGAACCGGATTCCAAATCGTTCGACGTCGTAATACGCATTGCTTAACGCGTGTATTTCCAGCTCACATCCATTGCAGGAGCCTGCATCAACCTCGCGGATCGAGAGGCTGCGGCCGAGGCGTCGTCGTGCGGTGCGGCCGACCATGGCGGCGAGCTCCGCGAGCGCAGCGTCGTCCGGGCGCGGCGCCTGCTCCGTCAATGGCTGGCGAAACAGGCTCTGGAACAGAAGTTTGCGCATCGCCTCGAGCCCTCAGAGATCCTGCCCGGAATAGGAGCAGTTGAACGACTTATTGCAGAGCGGGAAGTCCGCCACGATGTTGCCTTCGATGGCCGCCTCGAGCAGCGGCCACTGAAACCACGACGGATCGCGCAGATGGCATCGCTCGATCCGATCGCCGTTCAGGCGCAGCCAGGCCAGGATGTCGCCGCGGAAACCTTCGACGAGGGCCATGCCCTCGCAAGGCTCTGCCGCACCGTGCAGCGGCACTTGCACCGGGCCGGCCTCGAGGCCGATGAGGACCTGGTACGCCAGCGCAAGACTCTGCTCAACCTCGCGGATCCGGATCCAGACCCGGGCGTTGACGTCGCCGTCGCTGAGGACGGGGACTTCGAAGCGGAGGCCATCATAGGGGAGATAGCCGGGCTTGCGTCGGGCGTCATGATCGCGGCCGCTCGCGCGCCCGACATAGCCTCCGGCGGCGAATTGCCGGGCGAGCGTTGGAGCAACGATGCCGGTGCTGACGGTGCGGTCCTGCAACGAGGCGGTGTTGTCATAGAGCTCGACCAGCGCAGGGAAATGCCGGCGGATCTGGTCGAGCGCGTCCCGGATCGTGTCGGCTCCATCGCCGGCGATATCGCGCGCGACGCCGCCGGGAACGATGAGGTCGCGCATCAGGCGGTGACCGAATGCTGCGTCGGCCGCGCGCAGCACGGATTCGCGCAGCACGGCGCAATGCGCCTGCATCAGCGCAAACGACGCATCGTTGCAGATCGCGCCGATATCGCCGAGATGATTGGCCAGCCGCTCGAGCTCGGCCATCAGCGCGCGCAGCAACAGCGCGCGCGGCGGCACGGCAATCCGCTGCGCGGCCTCGACGGCTTGCGCGAATGCCAGCCCATAGGCGACCGTGCTGTCGCCGGAGACCCGGCCGGCGAGCCGTGCGGCCTGCTCAATCGTGCTGCCCGTCATCAGCCCTTCGACACCCTTGTGGGTGTAGCCGAGCCGCTGCTCGAGGCGGACGACCGTCTCTCCGCTCGCGGTAAAGCGGAAATGCCCGGGCTCGATGATGCCGGCATGCACCGGACCGACTGCGATCTGATGCAGGCTGTCCCCCTCGGCCGGAAGGAATTGATACGGCGCGGCGTCCGCCGACGCATCGAGACGTTCGCCGAGCGGGAAGCGCGTTTGCCAACGGCCGTGATCGAGCCAGGGACGGGAATCCGGTGTGCCTGTCGCCTGCAATCCGAAGAGGTCGTGCAGGGTGCGCTCCAATCGAAGCGCCGGCGGATGATGGGCCGCAACCGAAGGAAATTGGCGATCGGGACAATCCAGGCTGATCACGCCGATATCGGACGTGCGCTCGTCGAGGATGGCCATGTGCACGCGCGACGGCTCACCCCACAGCCCGAGCAGGCTCAGGCCGCCATCCGCAAGCGCGTGAGCGGCGGCGCGCCAGGTATCGCCGTCGACCACGGTGCGCGGCCATGGATGATGCCGTTCGATCCTGTGGCCCGCCCGGATCAGATCGATCAACCTCGGCATATCCCGTTCTCCCTCGCGCTAACCCAGCAGGTTGGCGACGTGCTGGAACCAGACGACCAGCGGTCCCGGAAGGTAGATGCCCGCAGTCAGCACCAGCGCGAAATGCGCGAACATCGGCAAATAGGACGCATCCGCCGGCGCGGCATTGCCGCGCGGCTCGCCGAACGCAAGGCTGGTCAGCCGCAGGATCAGCGCGCCGAGGGCGAGCAGCAGGCCGAACACCAGCGGGATGGCGAGCAGCGGCTGGCGCGCGAAGGTGGAGCTGACGATGAGAAATTCGCTCATGAAGATACCGAGCGGCGGTAGGCCGGCGATCGCGACCACGCCGATCACGAGACTCCAGCCGAGTGCCGGATGCGTCTCGGTCAGGCCGCGAATGTTGGCGATCCGCTGCGTGCCCTTCACCTGCGCAATGTGGCCGACCGCGTAGAAGATTCCCGACTTGGTGAGGCTGTGCATCACCATGTGCAGCAGGCCGGCAAAGTTGGCGAGCGGGCCACCCATGCCGAACGCAAACACGATGATGCCCATGTGCTCGATCGAGGAGTAGGCGAACAGCCGCTTGATGTCGCGGCGGCGGTAAAGCATGAAGGCCGCGAACAGCAGCGAGGTCAGCCCCATCGTCACCATCAGCGGCCCGGGCGATATCGCATCCGGATTGGCGGCGAGCAGGATCTTGAAGCGGAGCACCGCGTAGAGCGCGACGTTGAGCAGCAGGCCGGAGAGCACGGCGGAGATCGGGGTCGGGCCCTCGGCATGCGCATCCGGAAGCCAGGCGTGCAGCGGCGCCAGGCCGACCTTGGTGCCGTATCCGAGCAGCAGGAAGATGAAGGCGACGTTGAGCAATGCCGGGTCGAACGTCGCCGCACGGCTGATCAGCACCGTCCACACCATGGCGTCCTGACCCTCGCCGACCACCGGCAGCGCGGCCATGTACACCAGGATCGTGCCGAACAGCGCCAGCGCGATGCCGACGCTGCCGAGGATGAAGTACTTCCAGGCCGCTTCCAGCGCCGCATGGGTCCGGTAGATGCCGACCATCAGCACGGTGGTGAGCGTCGCGACCTCGACCGCGACCCAGATCAGGCCGATATTGTTCGACACGAATGCGAGGTTCATGCCGAACATCATCACCTGATACATGGCATGGTAGAATCGCAGATAGCCCGGCGTCAGCCGTCCGGTTTCGAGTTCATGGGCGATATAGCTGGCGCTGAATACGCTCGTGGTGAATCCCACGAAGGTGTTGAGCACGATGAAGACGATGTTGAGATCGTCGATCAGCAGGTACTGGCCGGGTTGCGGGCGCTCGACCACGAGCAGCGAAAGCGCGGCCAGCAAGGTGCCGAGACTGGCCAGGACATTGAGGCCCGCGGTCAGCCGGTAACCGGGCAGCGCGGCCAGCACCGCCGCGGCGGTGATCGGTATCAACAGGACCCAGGTGACGGCGTCCGACGCGGCAGTCATCGGCGCTCCCCCCTGAATTCATCGAGCGCGCCGACGTCGACGGTGTCGAACCGCTCGCGAATGCGGAACAGGAACACGCCGATCACGATGAATGCGATCAGGATCGAGAAGGCGACGCTGATCTCTACGACGAGCGGCATGCCCTTGGCACCGGTCGCGGCCAGCACCAGGCCGTTTTCCAGCGACATGAAGCCGACGACCTGGCTGACGGCGTTGCGCCGCGTCACCATGACGAGCAATCCCAGCAGCACCACCGACAGCGCGAAGGCGAGGTCTTCCCTTGCCAGCGGATCGGCGGCGCCGGTGACGCGCAGCATCAGCACCATGGACAGGGCGACGAGCCCCATGCCGGCAAGCATGGTCGGACCGATGCTCACCGCGGTCTCGATATCGCGATGAATGCCGAGCTGCTTGATGATCCGATGCAACGCCACCGGGATGACGATCGCCTTGAAGACCAGTGCGATCGCTGCGGTCACGTAGAGATGCGGCGCATTCTGGATGAAGGCCTGCCAGGCGACGGAAGCTGCGAGCACCACGGCATGAAGTGCGAAGATGTTCAGCAGCGCATACAGGCGGTCCTGGTACAGCATCATGAAGCTGATCAGCACGAGCCCGCCGGCGAGCAGATGGGCGATGTCGAAGGCGAGGTTGTGCATCAGAAGCCCCGTGACACGAACCGAAGCAGCGTGCCGAGCAGGCCGAGCATCAGCGCCGCGCCGAGGAACTCGGGGACGCGGAACACTCGCATCTTGGCCGTCGCGGTCTCGAACACGGCAAGAAGGAAGCTCGCGACCGCAAGCTTGAGGATGTAGACAGCGACGCTGACAAGATAGGACAGCGGCCCCGCGCCTTCCGTGGTGATCTGCCACGGGAAGAACACGCAGATGATCAGCGAGATGTAGAGCAGCAGCTTGAGGAAGGCGCCGAACTCGATCATGGCGAGGTGACGCCCGGAATATTCGAGGATCATCGCCTCGTGCACCATGGTCAGCTCCAGATGAGTCGCCGGGTTGTCGACCGGGATGCGCGCATTTTCGGCGAGCGCCACCATGATGAGGGCGATCATCGCCATGCCGAGCGAGACGCGCAGTCCGACTTCCGACGACGCCATGAAGGTCGCGACCGTCGACAGCTGCGTCGAGCCGGCAATCAGCGCGACGCAGAACACCATCAACAGCATGGCCGGCTCGGCGAGCGCGGCAATCATCACCTCGCGGCTGGAGCCGATGCCGCCGAAGCTGGTGCCGACGTCCATGCCGGCAAGCGCGAGGAAGAAGCGCGCGCTGCCGAGCAGGGCGACGATCGCGATCAGGTCGGCGCTCCAGTTGAATTGGAGGCCGGTCGCGAATGTCGGGACCAGCGCCGCCGCGACCCAGATCGCCGCGAACGTCACATAGGGTGTGACACGGAACAGCCAGGACGCGTTTTCGGCGAGCACGACCTCCTTGCGCAGCAGCCGCAGCAGATCGCGGTAGGGCTGGAAGACCGACGGCCCTTTCCGCCGCAACAGCCGGGCCTTGATCTTGCGCACGACGCCGGTCAGGAGCGGCGCGAGCATCAGCACAAGCGCCATCTGGCCGAGCTGAACGAGGATGTCCGAGATCACGACCATATCGCGAGCGCCAGCAGCAATGTGACGAGGGTTGCGAACACCAGGCTGAGGTAGCGGCGGATGGTCAGGAACTGGAGCTGGTTCAGCCGATCGGCGAAGAACCACACGAGTTCAGTCACGGGTGTGTAGAGCCGCTCCCAGACCAGGTCGTGCATATCGACCCTGAGGCGGGCCGGCCGCAGTTCGCCCGGCGCGGGCATGTCGACATGCTCGCGGGCCTGGAAAACCAGCGTGCCGAACACGCGGCGGATCGGCTGCACAAAGCTCACGCCGGAATACTGCGCCGCCGGTGTCGGGTCGGAGAAGCCGCAACCCCAGGCCGGTCCGCGCCGGATCGCGCGCGACGCAAAGCGATGGATAAAGTACACCGCGAGCGACGCCGCGGCGGTGATGAAAGCAAAGACGAGCAATCCGTTGTAGGAACTGCGGCTCTCCGCAATCGGCACGATCGAGAGCCAGGGATCGTCCGCCTGGAGCGGCATCCGGTGGCCGATCACGGCCTGCGCAACCGGCGAAAGCGCGTCGATCACCAGGCCGGGCAGAATGCCGGCGAGGAAACAGAGCACGGCGAGGCTGAACATCGCGGCGAGCGAATAGCGATCGACTTCGCCGGCGGCTTCCGCGGCCGGGCTCCGCGCGCGGCCGAGGAACGTGATGCCGAAGGCCTTGACGAAGCATGCGGCGGCGAGCGCCGCGGCCAGCGCCAGCAAGGCGCCGACCGCGGGCACCATGATCTTCAGCAGCCATTGCGGCAGGTCGGGGCTCTGCAGGACGGCCTGAAACATCAGCCATTCCGACACGAACCCGTTGAACGGCGGCAGCGCCGAGATCGCGACACAGCCGACCAGAAAGACGAAGCTCGTGAGCGGCATGCGGTGGATCAGGCCGCCCAGCTTCTCCATGTCGCGTTCGCCGGTCGACGTCAGCACCGCGCCGGCCCCGAAGAACAACAGGCTCTTGAAGAACGAATGGTTCAGCACGTGGAATAATGCGGCCGTGAAGGCGAGGGCGGCCGCGAGGCCAAGGCCGTTCGCCTGAAATGCCAGCGCAAGGCCGAGGCTTGCGAAGATGACGCCGATGTTCTCGATCGTGCTGTAGGCGAGCAGGCGCTTGAGATCCTTCTCCATCAGCGCGTAGAGGATCCCCATGACGGCCGTGGCGCCGCCGAGGATGAGAACCGCGACACCCGCCGACCAGCTTGGCGGCCCGAGCAGATCGAACACGACCCGGATGAATCCGTAGATCGCGACCTTCGTCATCACGCCGCTCATCAGCGCCGAGACATGGCTCGGCGCGGCCGGATGAGCCAGCGGCAGCCACACGTGCAACGGGATCAGGCCGGCTTTCGACCCGGCGCCGAGCAGCATCAGCGCGAGCACCAATGCGGCTTCGGACGGAGTGTGCTGGGCAGCGCGGATGGCCGCAAAGCTGTAGCTGCCGCCGGCTCCCGCCAGCAGGCCGAAGGCAAGCAACAGAGCCAGCGTTCCGAAGCTTGCCATCACGAGGTAGACGTAGCCTGCGCGGGCGTTATCCGCGTCACGGTGATGCGCCATGACGAGCGCCCACGACGCGAGCGACATGAATTCCCAGCACAAGAGGTAGGTGAACGCATCGTCGGCGAGCACGACGAGATTCATGCCGGCCAGGAACGCCGGGAAAAAGGGAAGGATGCGCTGCGGCGCGGATTCGTGGCTGCCGTAACCGAGGCCATAGAGACTTGCGGCCGCACCGCCGAGATTGACCACGACGAGAAAGAATGCGGCGAGCGCATCGAGGCGGAAATGCGATCCCAGCCAGGGCAACCCGATCGGCAGGGCCAGTTCCGTCGCGCTGGTACGGGAGATGAGCGAAATCATGGCCCCGGCCAGCGCGATCAGCGAAATCGCGAAAGTCGCGCCGTAGACGATGGCTGTCGATTGGCGCGATCTGCTCGTTGCAATCGCGAGAGCGGTCGTTCCCAGCAGGGCGGCTACACACCAGATCTGCTGAGTGACCGCCGGGATCATGTCTGCACCTTCGGTGAGCCTGATCCGGCCTTCAATCGCACCCCGCGGCCGCCGCCGTTGCTGACGGCGCCCTCATTGATGACCTCGACGCCGGCTGCGCCGAGCGCATCGATCAGTTTCACGAGCGAGTCGACGTTGCCGCGAATGGTACCTTCGCTCGCCTCCATCCGCTGGATGGTTGGCACCGAAAGTCCGGACAGTTCGGCGAGCTGCCGTTGGTCGATGCCGAGCAAGGCTCTGGCCGCTCGTAGCTGCGCCGCGGTGATCATCGATTGATGGCCGTCGATCTGAGAGTCGCGTCTATTTGAATGTCATTTATGCACATCAAGTAATGATGGCACAAGGGCAATAAGTGATGTTTTATACATCATTCCTAGGCGCAGTCCTCAACGCGAGCGGTATCCGCGCGCCGACGGAGTTGCGCTGATGCGCGCTCAGTCGGAGATTTTTCGATAGACCGCCGCGGCGTGGCGCAGCAGCCGGCTCTTGCGCTTCCGCTCGTGGACGCGCTGGTGCTTGGCCTTGCGCTCGTGGGCGCGCTGCGCGGGTGCATCGACGCTCTCGAGCAGCCCGCGACGCACCTCGTCATCGTTCAATTCGCCGAGCAATTGCTGTCCCTTGCGCAGATGCTTCAGGATGATCCGCCATGACGCGTATTCGTCGGGGGGCAAGCCGCCCTCCGAGAACTCGATCGCGTAACGCAGCCGCTTGCTGGCGAGACGGACGCGGTGGCGCTTGGTCTTGCCCATGCCTTGCAGCCCGCGGCTCTTCTGGCACAGCTTGCCATGCCATCGCGCCAGCCGCCGCGCGTGAAACACCGCGACCGGCACGGCTCGCCGCTGCGCGGCGCGGGGGTCCTGCCGCGTGGTCCAGGGTCCGCTGCCGACCCAGTCCCACATGCCGTCGAACCATCGCCAGTATCGATCGCTTTGCAACGCCTCCTTGAGCGCCTCGAACGCGTCGGTTCGCGCCGTCTGGAGCATGCCTTCTTCAGGCAGGCCCTTGCTGTTCTCGATCGCGACGTCGAGGTCGCGCGTTGCGCCGAGATGGGCGCTCAGCCATCTCAACTCGGATTTCAGTCGCGTCCATTCGGTGTCCGCCACCATCGGCCCATAGAAGGCGATCGCCGCCTTCAGCCGCGTCAGCGCGATACGGGTCTGGTGCAGCGCGGCGGAATCGCCGGAACTTATGGCCTCGTGATTGGTGGCGACTTCCTCGAGGCATTCGGACAGGATCAGGCGAAACGCGGTCTCACAGCGCATGGCTTCGCTTAGATGGCGCGGCCGCTTTGGGCGGACAACACGCTCCTTGGCCGGACTTGCCGCTAACGTCATGACACTCTCGTGACCCCGCCGGTGCCGCAACGCAACCGGGCGGCTCCCGGGTGGGAAGATTTCCCGTTTGATCGATGTCGATCAAGGATTTTCTGCTGGGCCGCAGTGCGACGATCCAGCGACAGGATCAAAATGTCGCAATCAACCCGTAGGCGGGAGCTCATTCCAGTCGATATGCAGGCCGGGCTTTTGAGGGAACACCATGGTTTCGAGCACGCCGCAAAACCAGCCACCGGACTTCGCCGCAGCACCAGATATTTCGTGCACGAAGTATCTTGATATTTCGCGTGCGAAATATATAACGGGCGGCATGAAAGCGGAACACCGGCTGATCTTTCTTCTGACCGTGGCCCATCGCCGGTTGCAACGCGCCATCGAGCAGGAGACGGCCACGCACGATCTGACGTCGGCCCAGGCGGGCGTGCTGTTCTTTCTCGGGCGCAATGACGGCGCGCTGATCGGCGACGTCTCGCAGGCGCTCGACATCGTGCCGTCGGCGATGAGCGGGCTCGCCGACCGGATGGAACGTGCAGGCCTCGTGAAGCGCCGGCGCGATGGCGAGGATGGCCGCAGCCAGCGGCTCCACCTGACCGCGGCGGGGCAGGAACTCGGCAAGCGCGCCGCAACGCGGACCAGGGCGATCAACAACCGTCTGATGGACGGGTTCTCGGACGCGGAGATCGACGTGGTGTCGCGCTGGCTGACCAGCCTGCAAGACAAGTTTCCGAAGGACTAAGACAGCTAGAGCGTCTTCAAAGCGAAGTGGCTACCGGTTCGCGTGAAGAAGACGCGTCAAGCAAGAACCGAGCAACAGGAGTGAAGCATGAGTGAAGTGGTCGTAGTGCTGGACGGCGGTGTCCTCACCGTGACGATGGCGCGCCCGGACAAGAAGAACGCGATCACCAACGCGATGTATGGTGCGATGGCCGATGCGCTCGAGCGCGCGGAGGGCGATTCCGCGATCCGCGCCGTGCTGTTGCAGGGCGACGGCGACAGCTTTACCGCGGGCAACGATCTCGCCGATTTCGCGGCGGTGTCGCGCGGCGTGCAGGGCGAGCGCCACGTGACGCGCTTCCTCGCCGGACTTGCCAAGGCGACGCGGCCGCTGGTTGCCGCCGTGCAGGGCAATGCGGTCGGCATCGGCACCACCATGCTGCTGCATTGCGACCTCGTCTACCTCGCGCCGACCGCACGGCTGATCACGCCGTTCGTCAATCTGGCGCTGGTGCCGGAGGCGGCCTCGACCTATCTGCTGCCGCAGCGCATCGGCTATGCGCGGGCCTATGCGATGTTCGCGCTCGGCGAACCGGTCGAGGCGGAGACCGCGGTCTCGATCGGCCTCGCCAACGCGGTCGTGCCGCTCGCGGAGCTGCGCGCCAAGGCACGCGCGGCGGCGGACGCGCTGGCGAAGCGGCCGTTCGGCTCGCTCCAGCACACCAAGGCGCTGATGCGCGACCCCGTCAGGATCAGCGCGCAGATGGCGCGTGAGGGCGGGATCTTCCAGGAGCGGCTGATGAGTGCGGAAGCACGCGAGGCCTTTGCCGCCTTTGCCGAGCGCCGCCAGCCCGATTTCTCCAAGATTACCGGCTAGGGCCGGAGCGTGGGCCGCCACGCGTGGGCGGCGCTATTGCTTTGGGGTTGACGGCCTCGCCGGCTTCGAACATCTCCTGTCGGGGCATAGCGCAACCCGGCGAGGCGAGGCATGAGCGACAGTCACACGCTGCGCGGCGAAGGAATCGCCGCGACCATTTCGGCGCAGGGCGCCGAATTGTCGTCGCTCAGAAATGCCGACGGGACCGAACTGTTGTGGCAGGCCGGCCCGCAATGGCCGCGCCATGCGCCCATCCTGTTCCCGATCGTCGGTCGCTTGAAGAACGATACGCTGCGCCACAATGGCAAGACCTATCCGATGACGCAGCACGGCTTCGCGCGCGACCGCCGCTTTGCCTGGGTGGAGCAGGGGGCCCGATCCTGCAAGCTTGCGCTCACCGACGATGCGGAGACGCGTGCGCGCTATCCCTTCGCATTCAGGCTCGAGGTCACCTATACCGTTGATGGCGCCGATCTCGATATCGCCTTCGACATCGTCAACACCGGCGCCGAGACGCTGCCGGCCTCGCTCGGCGGTCATCCCGCCTTCAACTGGCCGCTGCTTCCGGGGGTGCAGAAGCAAGCGTACGCGTTGACCTTCGCGAAGGATGAGCCGGCGCCGATCCGGCGGCTGACGGAGGGACTGATGCGGCAGCAATCCGAGCCAAGTCCGATCAAGGGCAAGGTGCTCGCGTTGTCCGAGCAATTGTTCGACGACGACGCCATGATCCTCGATCAGGTTGCGAGCGCGTCGGTTCGCTTTGCTGCTGCGCAGGGGCCTGCGATCGAGGTGTCGTGGCGCGGCTTTCGCGAACTTGGCATCTGGTCGAAGGTCGGCGGCGCGGCGTTCCTCTGCATCGAGCCGTGGCAAGGCTTTGCCAGCCCGGTCGAATTCGATGGCGAGTTCACAGGCAAGCCCGGCCTCATGCACATCGCGCCGAGCGCGCGGCAGTCATTGGGCTATCGCATTCGCGTGAGCTGACGAAGAACAGGTCAATGGGCGCGGGGGCTGAGCGCACTGGTGATCGCGCCGACCGATGGCGGGTTCTCGTTCGCCCAGGCCTCATGCGCGGCCAGGTCGCGGTAATGCTCGGCCATGCGCAGCAGCCGCTCGCGTATGCCGGCTTCTTCCTCGCTTTTGGCCTGATCGGTCAATTGCGCGGCGCGTTCGAGAAGCGTTTTCGGATCGATCACGACAAGCTCCAAATCCGGTTTTCGCCAAGCGGACAACTGTTACAGGCAAGCACAGTTCCTGCCATGGTTTGATGACGGCGCATTCAGAGCTGGAACAAGCCGAGTCCCGCCATCACATCGCGCTTGGTGCGCTCGGTGATCTCCCGGGCTTTCAGGGTTCCGCGCCTGATCACGTCAGCGACATGGTCGCGATCGCCTGCCAGCTCGGCGCGTCGGGCCCGGATCGGCGCGATCAGGGCTTGCAGGATGTCCTCCAGCCGCCGCTTGACCGCTGCGTCGCCGAGACCGCCGCGCCGATAGCGCGCCTTCAATTCCTCGACGGCGTGCTGGTCGTCATCGAACGCGTCGAGATAGCTGAAGACGACATTGCCCTCGACCTTGCCGGCGTCGCCGACACGCAGATGATCAGGATCGGTGAACATCGCGCGCACCGCGGCCGTGATGTCACCGGGCGAGGCCGAGAGCGCAATCGCATTGCCGGCGGATTTGCTCATCTTCGCGCGCCCGTCGACGCCCGGCAGCCGTCCCGCGCGCGGTATGACGGCCACCGCCTCCTGCAGGAGCGCACGGCCGGCGAGCGCGTTGACACGCCTGATGATCTCGTTGGTCTGCTCGATCAGGGGAGCCTGGTCCTCGCCGACCGGCACGACGGTCGCCCGAAACGCGGTGATATCGGCGGCCTGCGCCACCGGGTAGCACAGGAAGCCCGCCGGGATGCCGCGTCCGAATCCGCGGGCGCGGATCTCGTCCTTGATGGTGGGATTGCGCTCCAGCCGCGCGACGGTGACAAGGTTGAGATAGAGCATCGACAATTCGGCGAGCGCCGGAAGCTGCGACTGCAGGCAGATCGAGGTTCGCTCGGGATCGATTCCAACGGCGAGATAATCCAGCGCGACCTCGATGACGTTGCCGCGGACCTTGCCGATGTCGTGCGCGTTGTCGGTCAGCGCCTGCATGTCGGCGAGCAGCAGGTATTGCTCATGGCTGTCCTGAAACGTGAGGCGGCTTCGAAGCGAGCCGACGTAATGGCCGAGATGCAGCGGCCCGGTGGTGCGGTCGCCGGTGAGGATGATCGGTTTGGTCACGGCTTGTCTCCATTCGGTTGAATGGGGACACCGCATGCGGGCTGGATGGGGTGAAAGAAAAAGGCCGCCCAATGCGGCGGCCCCGAAATGCATGAACGCGTTCGGCCCGCCTGTCAGTCGGCGAGCCACCAGAGATTGGCGATCAGGATCGAGCGGTTCATGGCGTGAGGCGTAAGGCAATCGAACGAGCCGGTCAAGACGGCATAGCCAGTTATTCTTCCACCCGGCTATGCTCGAGTAATCGCTCCCCTGTGCTCCTCCGAGAACACGTGCGCGTAAAGGTTGGCGATCCATTGCTTACCTTCCTGCGTGACCCGCAGATATCGAAGTGCGTCGCCGATATAGGGGCAGACGGCCTTCCAGAAGAAAGCAGGGTACGCTGCGCGTAAATCATCGGGGGTCAGATATCCGAGTTTCTCGCTTGCGCCAGTCTCCTGAAATTCGGCAAACAAGGCTGACGTCTTCCGCAAATAGTCAATGTCGGCCAATTGGCCGATCAAATCCGCGGCACGAAGCAGGCCGGGATAGTCCGCCGTACTGGTATGCTCCTCTTCCCCCGGTACCGGAAAGCGCGTGTGCTCGATGTTCGCCTCGATTTCCTTTGTGTCGATGGAGGTCAGGCTCACCTTGCCGAAACGCTCGCGGACGAAGAGCTTGGATCGTGTCACATGATAGGGGGTCAAGGATGCGTCCGTGGCTCCAGCAGATATCCGGACGCGATCACCGTTTTCGTTACAAACATAAAGTCCGTCCCGGTCGCCTCGACATACCCCGCGTACATAGCCGATGTCGTGGCATAAGAGCGAAATCATGAAATGGAGCCAGTCGCGCGGCCTGACACCGCCTTCGCTCGTATGCTTGCCGAGTAAAATGTTCTGTCCGACCAACGTCACCATGATGGTGTGGTTCATGTCGTGGTAGGCCGCATCGCTATTGGCAATATTCTCCAACGCGAGGCGCCCAACGAAACCGATGATGTCCGGATAGGCGGGCTCGAGGATTCCGTAGATTTGGCCGTATGTACCCTTGAGTTGATCGACAAACGCTTGGATGACAATTTGAGTTGGGTTGAACATGATCGCCTCCAATGCGCGGGATGCTATGCCGGTTTGGGTATTTCGTCACCGGGTTGTTGGTCCCGCAAATTGGGCCGGAGCCTAGTGGCCCGGAGGCCTGTCGAGCCCTGGTTTTGGGGGCTACCCGGGATGAGGCAAGGCTGAACCACCGCTGATGGCCCATCGCGATCAATGCACCCGACCGCCAAACGGTCCGCTGTGAGGTGCATACCGGATCTTACCGAGACCGGGCCAAACGGTCGCGATTGGACCCGAAGCGGGCAGTGGGGCCAGTAACGAGGGTGGACCGAAGCGCGCATGTATCCGCCCATGGCTCCCAACTTCCGTCAATTTTTGATCGCCATGTCAGATGTGGAAATTCTTGTCGAAGCGTGGCGATAGGAGTCACGCGATCAATGCTTTCGTTCCAAGTGATTTGCAGGACGAGTAATGAAGAACGCAACACTGCTTGCCCTTGGTTTATTGACGGCGGGAGTTTGGTCACAAGACAGCGCGAGATGTCAGACCTCGCTTTCCCCTCCGCTTTCGCTTGCGCCGCCGCCGTCGGACGAGGGATCGGCATCTCCGGCTGCAACCAACAGCGTCTGGCCGCCGACGGCGACCGCTAAGAGTTCGGTACTGCCCCGAGCCGCCAAGGAGTCTTTGCCACGCTCCACTGCCCCACGATCTGCCACTGTCGAACACACGCCGGTAGAGTCAGGCAGCGCTTCGCCAGCACAGGTGATCGACAGGTCGCCGCCGTCGGCTGGACCGGTCCCCGATTACGATGGTTTTAGCGTCGGCATCGACGACGACACGTCAAGCCGGACGACGCGACCCGTCAGGTCGCACCGGGCAAAGCAGCCCAAGCTCGATCAAGAAGCAGATCGTGTCTCCCGGCAGCAATCGGTCGATCCCGGGGACGATGACAAACTAAAGGGCAAGCTTACGATTTGCCGCGGCTGCAAGTAGCAGGTGCCACTCCGGGCGGACATTTGAATTGGCCCGTCATCTTGCGGGACTCTTGCCATGCAAGAGTCCGGAAATGGCCCATCGCGACATATTCCGATGCTGCACAAAATGACCGCTATAAGGACAAAGCGGACGTAAGCTTCATCGCATGATGCCGCTGGGTTTATAGGTCTATGCCCTAGTTGAACGCCATGCCGCCGCTCATCGCGATGGTCTGTCCGGTCATGTAGGGATTGTTGACCAGCAGCATCACGGCCTGTGCCACCTCTTCCGCTGTGCCGAAACGGCCGACCGGGATGCGGCTGACCAGCTCGCTTTGTCCCCTCATCATGTCGGTCTCGATCAGCGACGGCGCCACGGCATTGACGGTGATGCCCTCCTTGACGAGGCGCGCGGCATAGCCGCGGGTCATCCCCTCCATCGCCGCCTTGGATGCGTTGTAGTGCGGCCCGATCGAGCCGGTGCCGCGCGCCGCGCCGGAGGAGATGTTGACGATACGGCCCCATTTGCGGGTGCGCATCATCGGCAGCACTGCCTGTGTGCAGAGAAACGCCGATTTGAGATTGACCGTGATGGTGCGGTCGAAATCCTCTTCGGTGAGGTCGTCGACACCCCTGACGATCGCGATCCCGGCATTGTTGACGAGGATGTCGACCGGGCCGAGCTCGGACTTGGCGCGCTCGACCAGCGCGGCGACGGCGGCAGCTTCCGAGACGTCGGCGGCGATCGCGACGGCGCGGCCGCCGGCGGCGGTGATGCCCTTCGCCAGCGTCTCCGCCTCGGCCGAGCGCTCGCGATAATTGATGGCGACGGCGGCGTCGGCATCCGCCAGCATCTTGACGATCGCCGCGCCGATGCCGCGCGATCCGCCGGTCACCAGCGCCACATGTCCGTGCAGACTGCTTGTTGTCATCAAGGTCACCCTGTTCGACGTACCCTCGCAGGCTCGCAAACGGGAAGGCGCGGCGCAATGCAACTCTGCTCAAATCTGCGTTGGAGGCCGCCGCGCGGCGAAAAACCGGCTTCCGGGGCCGGAATCGGCCTTGCGTCCGGCCCGGGCCGGCGGCAATGGTTGGGACATCACTTCTTAGCCCACCCACGAGAGATCGATGAGCAAACTGATTGTCCGCGCCGGCGAGTTCACCTTTGACGCCCGTTTCGAGGAGCAGCTGGCGCCGAAGACGGTCGCCGCGTTCCGCAAGGCGATGCCGTTCGAGAGCCAGGCGATCCACGTGCGCTGGAGCGGCGAGGGCGTCTGGATGCCGCTCGGCGATCTCGACTTCGGCGTGTCCTACGAGAACCACACCAGCTATCCGGCGCCGGGCCAGATCATCCTCTATCCGGGCGGCATCAGCGAGACCGAGATCCTGCTCGCCTATGGCGGCGTGCATTTCGCCAGCAAGATGGGCCAGCTCGCCGGCAATCATTTCATCACGCTGACCTCGGGGCTGGAGAACCTCACCGCGTTCGGCAAGACCGTGTTGTGGAAGGGCGCGCAGAACATCCGCTTCGAGGAAATCTGATGTGACCGAGGCCCGCTATCCGCGCGATCTCCGCGGCTACGGCCGCAATCCGCCCGATCCGAAATGGCCCGACGCGGCGCGCATCGCCGTGCAATTCGTGGTCAATTTCGAGGAGGGCGGGGAGAACAACATCCTGCACGGTGATCGCGCCTCGGAAGCGTTTCTGTCCGACGTGCTCGGCGCGCAGCCCTGGGTCGGCCAGCGGCACGCCAATATCGAGACGATGTTCGAATATGGCGCGCGCGCCGGCTTCTGGCGGCTGTGGCGGATATTCACCGAGCGGAAGCTGCCGACCACGGTGTTCGGCGTCGCGATGGCGCTGAAGCGCAACCCGGATGTCGTCGCCGCGATGCAGGAGGCGGGCTGGGACATCGCAAGCCACAGCCTGCGCTGGGTCGAGCACAAGGACATGTCGGAGGACGAGGAGCGCGAGGAGATCGCCCGCGCCATTGCCGTGCATGCCGAGGCGACAGGCGCGCGGCCGCTCGGCTGGTACACCGGCCGCTCCTCGATCAACACGCTGCGGCTTTTGATGGAGGCGGGCGGCCTGCGCTATCTCTGCGATTCCTATGCCGACGATCTGCCGTACTGGATCAAAGCAGCCGGCACCGAGCCGCATCTCGTGATCCCCTATACGCTCGATGCCAACGACATGCGCTTCATCAACGCGCAGGGCTTCGGCGGCGGCGAGGAATTCTACACCTACCTGAAGGACAGTTTCGACGTGCTCTATGCCGAGGGCGCGACCTCACCGAAGATGATGTCGATCGGTCTGCATTGCCGCGTCGTCGGGCGTCCCGGCCGCGCCGCCGCGCTGATGCGCTTTCTCGACTACATCCAGAAGCACGAGCACGTCTGGGTGCCGACGCGGCTTGCGATCGCCGAGCATTGGCACGCCAATCTGAAGCATCTCGCCGCGGAAGCGTTTGAGATCGGCTAGCGCCGGTGCCACTCCAGCCGAATTGACGCAACATCCTGCGCATCCGAATTGCATCGGGTGAATTGCTGCGTTGCACAGACGTCAGAAGCGATCCCGGATTCCACGCGTTAGCAGCCTGCAATGCGGGAGCAGGCGGGTTTCATGCAAGACGTCCAGGAGATCGTAACCGGATTGGAATACACATTTCGCTGGGTTCCGGATTGGGCGGTCGGCCTCGTCCTGATCACGGCTGCGATCGCCGTTGCGCTCGTCGTTCACTCCATCGCGCAACGCATCGTCCATCGCATGGTGGGACCAAAGAATTCCGTCGCGCCGATGCTGCTTGACCGGACGGCCGGTCCGTCACGGCTGGCGCTGTGTCTTGCCGCCCTCGCGCTGGTGTTGCCATTGGCGCCGCTCAACGATCTGCTGCGGCTGACACTCAGCCATTTCTTCGGCGTCGCCGTCATCGCGCTGATCGGCTGGATCTCGATCCGCGCCGTCGACATGGCGTCGGCCAGATATCTCGATAAATTTCGCCTCGACGTTGCCGAGAATTTCCTGGCACGCAAGCACGTCACCCAGGTGCGCGTCTTCAAGCGGGTCACCGACACGCTGATCGTCATCATCGCGGTCTCCACCGCGCTGATGACGTTCGACTCGGTCAGGCAATACGGCGTCAGCCTGTTCGCCTCCGCCGGCGCCGCCGGCCTGATCGTCGGTCTTGCCGCAAGGCCGTTGCTGAGCAATCTGATCGCCGGCGTGCAGATCGCCGTCACCCAGCCGATCCGGATCGAGGACGCGGTCATCATCGAAAACGAATGGGGCTGGGTCGAGGATATCGCCTCAACCTATGTCGTGATCCGGCTGTGGGACTGGCGGCGCATGGTGGTACCGCTGTCCTATTTCATCGAGCGCCCGTTCCAGAACTGGACGCGCGACGCGCAATCCCTGATCGGTGCGATTGCGCTGCATGTTGATTATAGCGCCGACGTGCCGGCGATCCGCAAAAGGCTGGAGCAGGCGGCGAAGGAGTCGCGGCTCTGGGACGGCGCGGTGGTCAATCTGCAGGTGATCGACACCCACCCGCGCACCATCGAGCTGCGCGCGCTGATCAGTGCACGGAATGCACCGCAATCCTGGGACCTGCGTTGCGAGATCCGCGAGAAGCTGCTGGCGTTCATCCGTGACGAGATGCCAGACGCGCTGCCGCGCGATCGGGCGATCCTGGCGCCCGCTGTCGATGATTTCGGCCGGGCGTTCCTGCGCGGAGCGCCGGCACGGCAGCGCGCGGCGGCGCCGGCGCGCAGCTGATCCGTGATCCGCTCTAGTGCCCTGCCATGTGCCGGCCGATCTCGGTGAGATCGGCCTCGCTGGCGCGGGCCTCATGCACGAACGCGCCGTGGAACATCACGACCAGCCGATCCGACAGCTCCAGCAGCTCATCGAGGTCCTCGCTGACCAACAGCACCGCCGCGCCGCGATTGCGGGCGGCCATGATCTCGGCGTGGATTTGCGCCACCGCCGCGAAGTCGAGTCCGAAGCAGGGATTGGCGGCGATCAGCACCTCGACGTCGCCCGAGAGCTCGCGCGCCAGCACCGCGCGCTGCACATTGCCGCCCGACAGCGCCGCGATCGGCGTCTCCGGCGTGCGGGTCTTGATCTTGTAGCGGTTGATCTTGCGCTCGGCGTCGTTGCGGAATGCGGCACGGTTCAGCCACCAGCCGCCGCGCGCGAACGGGGCACGATCGAACTCGCGGAATGCGATGTTGTCGGCGACGCTCATGCCGCCGACGCAGGCGTTCTTCAGCGGCTCTTCCGGTAGCAGCGACATCCTGTGCCGCCGCATCTCCGCGCGACTCGCCGCATAGCTCTCGCCCTGGACGCGGATCACGCCGCTCTCGGCCTCGCGCTGGCCGGCCAGGACCTCCACGAGCTGGCGCTGGCCGTTGCCGGAGACGCCGGCGATGCCGACGATCTCGCCGCTTTTCACGGTCAGCGATACGCCGTGCACGGCAATCGCGCCGGCATCGTCAAGCGCGGTGAGCTTGTCGAGCTCGAGCCGGGCCGCTCCGGTCTCGCCGGTGCGCGGCGGCTGTACCGTCAGCTGCTCGGCGCCGATCATGGTGCGGGCCATCTCGTCCGGCGTCAGCTCCGCGACCCGGCCGCTGCCGGCAAGCTTGCCGCGGCGCAGGATGGTCACCTCGTCGGCAAAGGCCATCACCTCGCGGAACTTGTGCGTGATCATCAGGATGGTGAGGTCGCCCGCGACCACCGTCGCGCGCAGCATGCCGAGCACTTCGTCGGCTTCGCCCGGCGTCAGCACCGAAGTCGGCTCGTCCAGGATCAGGAAGCGGCGCTTCAGGTACAGCTGCTTGAGGATCTCGCATTTCTGCCGCTCGCCGGCGGAGATGTCGGAGACCTTTGCGTCGAGCGGCACCTTGAACGGCATCCGCGCCAGGAAGGCCTCCAGCTCCGTCTTCTCCTTGCGCCAGTCGACCACGGCAGGCACGTCGTCGCGCGCCAATACCAAATTCTCGGCAACGGTCATCGCCGGCACCAGTGTAAAGTGCTGGTAGACCATGCCGAGCCCGAGCGCATGCGCGTCCTTCGGATTGGCGATCGCCTGCTGGCGGCCGCCGACGAGGATGTCGCCTTCGGTGGCGTGGTAATAGCCCATGATGCATTTCACGAGCGTGCTCTTGCCCGCGCCGTTCTCGCCGAGCAAGGCGTGGAACGAGCCTGGACGCACCTTGAGCTCGACATTGTCGAGCGCTGTGAAATCGCCGAACCGCATCGTCATGGCGATGGCATCGACGCCGAACGCGCCTGATGGTGCGGGCGGCTCGCCGATGATCACGACAGCGCCCCGATCAGGTCGGCGGATCTGGTCACCGCGCCGAACACGCCGCCCTGCATCTTGATCATCTTCAGCGCGTGGTCGTGATTGCTCCGGTCGGTCGCGCCGCAGCAGTCCTCGACCAGCACGCATTCGAAGCCGCGGTCGTTGGCCTCGCGCATGGTGGTGTGGACGCAGACATCGGTGGTGATGCCGGTCAGCACGATGTTCTCGATGCCGCGCAGCCGCAGCATCAGCTCGAGGTCGGTGGCGCAGAACGAGCCTTTTCCGGGCTTGTCGATAACAGGCTCGCCCGGCAGCGGCGCGAGATCCGGAATGATCTCCCAGCCCGGCTCGCCGCGCACCAGGATGCGGCCGCACGGGCCGGGATCGCCGATGCCGGCGCCGATCTGGCGCGAGCGCCAGCGCTTGTTGGCGGGCAGGTCGGCAAGGTCGGGGCGGTGGCCCTCGCGCGTATGAATGATGTGAAAGCCCTGTGCGCGCATCATCGCGAGCAGCTTCCTGATCGGCTCGATCGGCGCCCGCGTCAGCGAGAGATCGTAGCCCATCTTGTCGACATAGCCGCCGACGCCGCAGAAGTCGGTCTGCATGTCGATGATGATGAGCGCGGTATTCTCTGGCCGCAGATCGCCATTATAGGGCCAGGCGTAGGGCTCGGACTTGATGAAGCGCTCGGGCATGAAATAATCTTTCGAGATGCTATCGGGTGATGGACAATTCGGCGGGCGCGCCGGTCAGCGTGCGTTTCGGCGAGCATGTGATGATCATGATCGCGAGCGTCAGGATGTAGGGCGCGGCGTTGAACAGATGATAGCCGGAGGTGATGCCGACCGATTGCAGCGCGGGTCCGAGCGCGGCGGCGCCGCCGAAGGCGAGCGAGGCCCACAGGCAGAGCATCGGGTCCCAGCGCGCGAAGATCACCAGCGCCACGGCAGTGATGCCCTGTCCGGAGGAGAGGCCCTCGTTCCAGCTGCCGGGATAGAACAGCGACAGGAACGAGCCGCCGATGCCGGCGAGGAAACCGCCGACCATGGTGGCGCGCAGCCGGATCAAGAGCACCGAATGGCCCATCGCGCGCGCCGCATCGGCGCTCTCGCCGGCGGTGCGGATCAAGAGGCCCCAGCGCGTGGTCCTGAAGGCCCAATAGAGCAGCGGCGCGATCGCGACGCCGATCAGGAACAGCACGTTGATGCGCAGCGCCGCGCGCACCTGCGTGATGTCGCTCCACCAGCCGAAATCGATCGCCGGCAGCCGGGCCGCCGTCGGCTCGATCAGCGGTTTGCCGAGGAAGAACGCGAGCCCCGTGCCGAGCAGCATCAGCGCGATGCCGACCGCGATGTCGTTGACCCGCGGCAGCGAGCAGATCCCGGCATGCAGCGCGCCGAACAGCGCGCCGGTGATGCCGGCCGCGAGCACCCCTAACCATGGCGAGCCGGAGAGATAGGAGATGCCGTAGGCACTCATCGCGCCCATCACCAGCGTGCCCTCGAGGCCGAGATTGATGCGGCCACTTCGCTCGGTGATGCACTCGCCGAGGCTGACGAACAAAAACGGCGTCGAGACGCGGATGGCGCCGCCGAACACGGCCAGCGGGACGGTCCAGAGCCCGAGCGATGCATCCGCCATGTCAGGACTTTCCCTTCAGGAAGCCGATCCGCCCGTAGAGTGCGTCGCTGGCCAGCACGAACACGAAGATGATGCCTTGCAGCACCAGCACCGAAGCATCGGGCAGGCCGAGCCGCCGCTGCAACAGGCCGCCGGAGGCCGAGATACCGCCGAGCAGGATCGCCACCGGAATGATCGCGAGCGGATTCTGCCGTGCCAGGAACGCAACGAGGATGCCGGTGAAGCCGTAACCCGCCGCGAGGTTGGCGTTGGTGCGGCCCTGCACCGCCGCAACCTCGATCATGCCGGCAAGCCCGGCGCAACTGCCGGCGAGGAAGCACACGGTCAGGATCAGTTTGCCGACACTGAGGCCGACGATCTTGGCGGCGCGGATGTTGCCTCCGGCGACGCGCGCGGCGAAGCCGAAGGTGGTGTGATAGATCAGGATGTAGGCGGCGATGGCGGCGACGAGGCCGAACACCAGGCCCCAATGCACGTCGGTGCCGGGAATGGTGCCGATCATGTTGGCGGCGCCGATCTCGCGCGTCGACGGCTTGTTGAGGCTCGCCGGATCGCGCATCGGCCCCTCGACCAGATGGTTCAGAATCGCAAGCGCGATATAGACCAGCAGCAGGCTCGAGATCGTCTCGTTGACCCCGCGATATTGCCGCAGGCCGCCCGACAGCGTGATCCAGAGGCCGCCGCCGATCATGCCCGCGATCACCATGGCGATCTGCACCACGATCGGCGCCGCGCCCTGCAGCGCCAGCGCCGCCGCGGTCGCCGACAGTGCGCCGATCAGAAGGGCGCCTTCGCCACCGATGATCACCATGCCGAGCTGTGCCGGCAGCGCCGTGCACAGCGCGGTCAGGATCAGCGGCGCGGCGCGGGTCAGCGTGTTCTGCCAGGAGAAGGCGGTGCCGAACGCGCCGTAATACATGTAGAAATACAGATCGAGCGGGTTCTTGCCGTAGAGCGCGACGAAGCCGCCGAACACCGCGAGCGCGCCGACCAGCGCCGCGCCCGGGATCAGGATGTATTCGATGCGCGCGCCGTGGCGCTGGAGGAATCCGGGATCGGCGGCCGGAGCGATGCCGGCCGCCTCCACCGATTCCGCCGTTTCCGTCGTCACGCGGTGGCTCCGATCACGCCCTCGACGAGATAGTCCATCTTCTCGAGTTCGGGATCCTGCTGGCCGCGATCGGTGCCGGAAGCGATCACCGTCTTGCCCTTGTTGTCGACGAGCGGGCCCTTGAAGATCGTAAACTCGCCGGTCATGAACTTGGCCTTGACGTCGTCGGCATGCTTGCGTGCTTCCGCCGAGACCATCTCGCCATAGGGCGACACCTTGACGATCTCTTCCTTGAGGCCGCCGCGATAGAAGTTCGGGATCGCTTCGCCCGCGGTGATCATCTTGACGAATTTCGGGTAGAGCGCCTCCCAATTCCACTCGGCGCCGGTGAGATAGGCCTTCGGCGCCAGCGGCGACTGGTTGACGTGATAGCCGCAGACGAGAGCGCCGCGGCGCGCGGCGTTCTCGACCATCGTCTTCGGTCCGTCGACATGGCAGGTCAGGACGTCGACGCCCTGGTCGATCAGGCTGTTGGTCGCCTCGGCCTCCTTGACCGGCATCGACCAGTCGCCGGTGAAGATCACCTGCGTGGTCGCCTTCGGATTGGCGAGCCGGGCGCCGAGCGTGAATGCGTTGATGTTGCGCAGCACCTGCGGGATCGGCTTGGCGGCGACGAAGCCGAGCTTGCCGCTCTTGGTCGAATAGCCGGCCACGATGCCGGAGATGTATTGCGCCTCGTCGATATAGCCGAAATAGCTGCCGGCGTTCTTCGGGTCCTTGTCGGACCACAGGCCGCCGCAGTGCTCGAAGCGCAGTTTTGGAAACTTGCCCGCCATCTTGAGGACGTGCGGGTTGTAGTAGCCGAACGAGGTCGGGAACATGAGCGTGGCGCCGTCGAGATTGATCATGGACTCGATGGTCTTCTCGACCGCATCGGTCTCCGGCACCTTCTCTTCCTCGACGACCTTGATGCCGGGAAGCTTCTTCACCGCCGCGGCTCCTTGCGCGTGCGCCTGGTTGTAGCCGTAGTCGTCGCGCGACCCGACATAGATGAAGCCGATCGTGGTTTCCGCTGCCGCCGCGCCACGAATGCCAAGCGTGCTGCCGAGCGCCAGTGCGGCGCTCCCCTGCAATAAATGCCTTCTTGAAATCCTGCCAAAATCCATCGCTCGCTCCCTCCGGCGGGTCCGGCCCGCCTGTCCCTGTCGCAGCCGCCTGACGGCGGAGCTTGAGGGAAGTGTCGCAAGCTTCATGCCAGAGCATGTTTGGCGATCAGTCTTCTGTAAATGATTGAATATACGTGAGAATGGTGATCGATCTCAGAACGCTCGGAAGCCGGTTGAGATCGATTTGCCTATTTTATGAGCGATCGATCGCTGTTGTATGCAATGCCGTTAAGCAGTCGTGCGAGCCCGGTCGGGGCCTGTGCACGAGGCGCCAATTGCCGGCTGGTGAATCGGATCGGGCCTGCTACGAGTGAAGCGGGCTCCGCCGGCCGCGTTGGACTGATGGGAAACAGCATGAGTGAGACAAAACCGTCCTCGAAACCGTCTTCCCTTGGCGACGAGATCGTGGCGCGGATCAATCAGCTCGCGACGATCTCCGAGACGCCGGAGCATCTAGCGCGAATCTTCCTCACCGACGAGCATCGCAAGGCAGCCGATCTCATCCTGTCCTGGATGCGCGAGGCCGGCATGAGCGCGCATCTCGACGCGATCGGCAATGTCTGCGGCCGCTACGAAGGCGAGCAGCCGGGCTTGCCGGCGCTGATGCTCGGCTCGCACTACGACACCGTGCGCGACGCCGGCCGGTGGGACGGCCCGCTCGGCGTCATCACCGCAATCGCCTGCGTTGCCGATCTGAACCGGCGCGGCAGGCGGCTGCCGTTTGCGATCGAGATCGTGGGCTTTGCTGACGAGGAGGGCGTGCGCTTCGCCTCGACCCTGCTCGGCAGCCGCGCGGTCGCCGGCACCTTCGACGAGAGCGTGCTCAACACGCGCGACCGCGCCGGCACGTCGATGCGCGACGCGCTGATCCAGTTCGGGATCGATCCCGATCACATCGGCAAGGCGGCACGCGCCCGCCGCGAGCTGCTCGGCTATGTCGAGCTGCACATCGAGCAGGGTCCCGTGCTGGAAGAGAAGGCGCTGCCGGTCGGCGTCGTCAGCGCGATTTCGGGCGCGACCCGGCTGGCGGCGAGCCTCACCGGCGTCGCCGGCCATGCCGGCACGGTGCCGATGAAGCTGCGGCGCGATGCGCTGGCGGGTGCTGCCGAATGCATCGTTGCGATCGAGCAGTTTTGCAGGTCCGACGAACAAGGCCTCGTCGGCACCGTCGGCTATGTCAACGCGATGCCGGGCGCCACCAATGTGATCCCGGGCAAGGTGTCCTTCACCATGGATATCCGCTCGCAGAACGACATGCATCGCAAGCGCGCCGTCGCCGACATCGTGCGGCAGATCGAGGCGATCGCAAAACGCCGCGACCTCGCCTTGCAGATCGATGTCACCCACGAGAACCGCAGCGTGCCCTGCGCGCCGTGGCTCAAGACGCAGATCGCCGAGGCGGTCGCGGCCGAGGGCCATGCAGTGTTCGAGCTGCCGAGCGGGGCGGGGCATGACGGCATGGCGATGGTCGATGTCGCCGATATCGGCATGATCTTCGTGCGCTGCCGCGGCGGGATCAGCCACAATCCGGCCGAGCATGTCGAGCTCGCCGATGCCGACACCGGCGCGCGGGTGCTGCTGCGCTTCGTCGAGAATTTTCGTCCGCACGGTGTCGTGAATAGCTGAAGCTGCCGCGCCCGCGTTGCGCAGCGAGTAGATCGAGAGTTCTTCGCAACTCCAACACCGTCACCCTGAGAGGGTGTGAGGCTTTGTCCTCATCCACCGTTGTCGTCGCCCGGCTCGACCGGGCGACCCAGTACGCCGCGGCCTATCGGCTCAAGCACGACCGTCTCTGGAATACTGGATCACCCGCATGCGCGGGTGATGACACTGAGCAAGCTGAGCAAACCGATCCCCGTCACCCTGAGGAGCCGCGAAGCGGCGTCTCGAAGGGCGACGGCCCAACTGTGGCCGTGCGCCCTTCGAGGCTCGCTGCGCTCGCACCTCAGAGCCTGACTGAAAAATGGGTGAGTGATCTCAGTGGGGTGTGATTCCATCGGATTTGCAAAGATTCGAGGGAGAGCACGATGCCCTGGACCAAGATCACTCGGGAGCAATATCGGCGGGACGATCT